>NZ_JBGONQ010000019.1:0-91095 GCF_041439145.1 Vibrio sp. 1F255
TTCACAATAATTCATCAATCTTAATTAGATCACATTTTTACTTTAATTGGTATTACTTGAAGTTGGTGAGATAGAACATTGAGTGTCCGACTACCATTTCAAGGATTCGAACTGAGTCGTTGCCTAAACTGTCCAACATTCGCCGTTCGAGCTGAGGTTAAATTGCTCAGGGTTCTTTATTTGCGAAGCATGGAAAAACATCAATTTAATCACGTATCGAAACTGCTCATTATCTAGAGCGGCTTGCCAAGATTGGATAAAAAGCGCTTCCGATGAAAAGTCTAGACCGTCTATAACGATCGATAGCATGTGTTCGTGAAGTACTGAACGAATAGCGCGGGTCGACGGATAATAGCCCTGAAGCGTCGTTAAACTAATGCCAATCTCTTGAGCAATCCTTGCATAAGTTAGTGCTTCATGTCCTTCAGCCAGAAAAAGGTTTAGTACGATCTCATCGTAGTTTTTTTGATTTTCTAGTTTTTGTACTTGAGTAATTCGAGCCATTACAAATCTCTACTGATTGTAACATTCTGTAAACGAGTATATTAAGAGCTTATGAATTAAATCTCAAACTCCAAGGGTAAATAACTGGTCAATTTATCGTTAAATATAGTCAGTATTGTGTCATTGGTTCAATTATCAATCAGATTTTGGCATAAACAAAAACACCGCCCTATTGAGCGGTGTGTTATTTAAAGTCTTTGTTTATCTATGCTAATTCAGATGACTAGAACGGATACCAAAATAACTGCGGCTCTAGAATGCGTTTCGCAATGGCTAACACCACGATAAAAGCGATGACACCTAAACAAACAAAGTCGATACGTTTCAAAGGTGCATAGCTATACCAAGTGCGAGCTTTGTGTCGGCCAAAACCTCGTAACGTCATTGCGTTAGAGATCTCGTCTGCTCGGTCCAAGCTAGAGAAAATGAGCGGGCCTAGAACCTTAGCCACATTTTTGATTCGAGTAATTAGAGGCGCTTTCTTTGAGAGCTCTACACCACGAGCCTGTTGAGCATGCATGATATTGATGAAGTCTTTCTTAACTTCTGGCAAGTAACGCAGTGTTAAGCTGACCGCATAGGCGATCTTGTAAGGAACACCGATACGGTTGAGGCTAGCTGCAAACTCAGTCGGATGCGTTGTGAAGACAAAAATCAACGCTATCGGGAACATGCTCATGTATTTGAGCGTCACAGTAACCAAGTAAAACAGAGTCTCTTGGCTCAACGAGTAGTTACCCGGCAATGTCAGCAATAAAGTTTTGCTGCCGATGAGCTCAGTACCTTGCTGTGGAGCCAGCAGATACATGAACAAAGCATTTAGGCTCAATACACTCGCCGTACCCAATAACAGAGGCTTATATACGCGTACAGGCACATTGGTCAGCTTTAGCAGGTATAAACCAGTCACAATAAGCAGTGCAATCAATCTTAGGTCGAACGTAGTTAAGACCACGGTTACCCAAGCTAAGAAGAGCGCAAATTTGGTGATGCCGTTAAGTGCATGAAGCGGTGATTTTGTATCAATGTAATTGATGCCGAATTTTACTTTTGATACGTTCATTGAGCGCTTCTCTCGTAGTCGATGAAGTACTGCATGAATGCGTTGGTGTCGTCGATTTTCATCATAGTCGCGAGTTCATAAATGCTGGTGGTACAAAGATTTGCGCGTTCTAACAGCGATGGCTGACTGAATACTTCCGTCATCGCGGCATTGGCAATCAGCTTGCTGTCAGCAATGACAATTGAGCGTGTGGTGTACTCTAGAACAAGGTGCATGTCGTGTGAAATGATCACGACGGTGATACCTAACTCGCGGTTAAGCTTTTGGATAAACGCCAGCATTGAGGTGTAGTTGCGGTAATCTTGACCCGCTGTTGGTTCATCCAAGATCAGAAGCTCTGGCTCCAATACTAAGATCGAAGCGATCGTTACGCGTTTTTTCTGACCGTAGCTTAGCGCTTCGATTGGCCAGTGGCGGAACTTGCTCAAGCCACACAGCTCAAGAACGTTTTCCACCTTCTCTTTGATTTCCTGCTCTGCAACTCCACGATTACGCAGACCGAATGCAACTTCATCAAAAATCATATGATGAGAGATCATATGATTTGGGTTCTGCATCACGACACCGACTTTCTGGCTTCTTTCAAAGATAGAAAGCTCAGATAGGTCTTCACCATTTAGATAGGAAGAGCCTGAATCGGCATCGATCACACCCATGATGAGTTTAGTGATGGTAGATTTGCCTGAACCGTTTTTGCCTAAGATTGAAACGAACTCACCCTTATCAATCTTAAAGCTGACATCTTCGAGAGCGTTCTTTTCACCATCGTAAGAGTAAGTCAGGCCGTGGACCTCAAGCAAAGGTTGGTACTGCTTCTCGGCAACTGGAGTCGGGCGCTCTGCAAACCAAGCCTGAACCGCAGGGCGGAATCTTTTGTAATCGAGAGCTTTGAGGTTTGATAGCTTATCTTCACTGGTCAAAGGTGCTTTCGCTGCCTTCAGAGCAGATAAATAAAGTGGTTCACGAATACCGTGTGTTTCAAGCAGTTCAGAAGCTAAGATTTCATCGGGTGTCATGTCCGCGACAATTTCACCGCGCTCCATCAAGATCACTCGATCGATATCGCGATGTAGTACATCTTCAAAGCGATGCTCGATGATGACTATAGTCTTGTTGGTTTCTTTATGAAGTTGGTCGATGATTTCGATAGTCGCTTTACCCGTTTTCGGGTCAAGGCTAGCCAAAGGTTCATCAAACAACAGGATGTCAACGTCATCAACTAAGATGCCCGCTAATGACACGCGTTGTTTCTGGCCGCCGGATAAATCATGTGGCGAGCGATCAAGCATATCTGCTAAGTCGACCATTTTTGCTGTCGACTTAACCAGAGGGTACATATCAATGTTCGACACTAACTGATTTTCCAGTGCGAATGCGATGTCTTCGCCAATACTCAAACCGACAAATTGGCTATCAGTATCTTGTAATACTGTGCCAACCTGCTCGGTATAGTCGTGCATAGAAAAATCAGAAATGTTCTTACCGTTGATCTCTAGAGAGCCAGTCACCTCACCTTTGATAGCATGAGGAATCAGACCGTTAAGGCATTGACCTAGGGTAGATTTACCACTACCGCTTGGTCCAATAATGACGATTTTCTCTCCTTTCTCTATCCTTAGATTGATATTTTTTAGCGTCGGTTTATCCAGCGACTCATATCTAAAAGAGAAGTTCGAAAATGCTATAGTCATTATCGCTTATGCCTCAGTCAGGTTACGGCTTTGTTTGTTGCGTTTAGCGACTGATTTTAGGAACAGTAAGCCAACAACAGCGATCAGAACGGTGTTACCCGCAGCAATGATAGAGAGTTGAGTGAAGACTTTAGTAAACGGTTCTGCATAAAGGATGGTATCTAGGAATGCAGAGCAGCCGTAACCAACCACATTACCGGCAAGGGCAAGTACCACAAACAGCGCGAAGTCCTTCATAGGCAACTCACCTTGCTGAAGGCGGTTCTTGGTCAACATCGGGAATAAGCCGATAACCATGCCTACGATACCTGAGCCTAAAACCCAAGTTAACCACACACCCCAGCCTGCGAACAGATCCGTTACCCAGTGACCGATAAAGCCAACTAAGAAGCCAACAATAGGGCCGAACAAAACAGAAAACAGTGCTAGAACTGCCATTGCTGGTTTCAATGTCGTGTTAGCAAACACTGGGACACCAAACATAGGTAAACCACCAATGCCGTACAGTGCCGCGCCAATGGCGATAACGACCACTGTTTTAGCTGAAAAGTTCATAGATAACCTCGAATACTGAAAGATAAAGCATGATAAAGAACGAATATTCGCCATTAGTAATATGCGTCTCAATGAGAACATTTTTTGGGCAAATATAAAAAATAAGGCGCGCATTATACAGTAGAACCCTTCCATAAGGGAAGATAAGTGTCTAGATGTCTAAAATTCCACCTTAGTAGGCTAATGTGGCGTAAAAAGCACAACTTTATGGTTAATCAAGCAACAAAAAAGCCAGAACAGATCTGGCTTTTTCATTAATATTAACAATGTGTTAAGTGGTTTTCTCTTTGTTCCACTACAGTTTAGTGGTCAAGGTATAGATAATTTTGCCAACTCTTCATACGAATAAGCACTTTACGCATAATAGATACATGAGTGAAACTGTCAGAATAAACGGCAACTTCAACCGCGGTACCCATAGGTAAATGGTATTCCGATAGATCATCGGTGATGCTTAATTTAACAAACACACGACCACTGGTACGCAATGCATCAGTACCTAGAAGCGCGCCTCTAGCTTGGAATTGGCTCTCACCAATAGCTGGAATCACTTCATCAATACGTCCTCTGAATATCTTCCCTGGCAATGCTCTAAACAAGAACTCAGCTTCGTAACCCGGTTGCAGGCGTTGTAAGGAGTTTTGTCTGAACGCAGCGGTATAGAATTGTTCTTCTGTGTGAACAAACGTCATTACCGGAGCTAAAGGAAGTGGAACTGCCATTACACCCGGGCGTAATGCTAGTTGCGTAACGTATCCGTCAGTGGGAGCTCGAACCACGGTTTGTTCTAAATCAAACTGAGCTTTACGTAATTCAGCCAATAAGCTTAAAACCGCTGTATTCTCGCCACCTATTTCAGAGTCCAAGGCGATCTTTGTTTGTTCTAGGTTTGCATCTGCAACTTTCACGGCCGCTTCCGATGCTTTGTAAGCTTGTCTGCGAGTATCCAATTGTTGCTCGGTAAAAGCGCCACTGTCGTAACCGCGCTTGTAACGAGAAAACTCACGTTGGGCTTTATCTCTTTCCGCGATGGCTTTGATTTTTGCAGCCTCTGCTTCAACCACTTCAGATTCCATTCCAAGAGCACCTTGGCTTGCTTCTTTTACCTTGGCTTCTAACCTTGCGACTTCAGCTTCGAATGGAACTGGGTCTATTTTGAAAAGAATATCCCCTTGCTTCAGAGGTTTGTTTGCTTCTACTGGCACTTCGATAACTTTACCCCTAACGCCTGAAACGACTGGCGTTGTTGAGTAAACTTGGTTACCGATTTGTGTAAATGGATGGTTGTAGTTCATTAGTAGAATTAGGGTACCTACTATGATCACACCTCCAAGTACGGCAGTAGGTACTGTCCATTTATTTAGCGGTATATTGAACACCTTGAAAATAGTGATACAAAGCGCCGCATAGGTCATTATCAGCAGTAAATCCATTACTTAGCCTCCTGATCTTGAACGTTGTTTGTCTCTTCCTCTGGACTGCTTTGCTCAGCACCTGCTTGCTTGAGCTGTGCGATTTCTTCCTGAAGAGTACTCACTTGATCGATGAGAATATCGACGCGATGATGAATATCGTGCTGCTCTTCTTCGAGTTTTTCGAAGCCCCAGCCTCGGTCTTTCCGCCATAATGTTGCCCAAATCCATAGAAAGGGCCAAATTGTGTGCAAAGTGAATAGGCTAACCCAGCCTGAGACGTGAATTGCGTCTTGGTGAGGATGATTACGTTCTTTGGCTATTTCATAAGGGATATCGTGAATAACGATGATGCCGTAAAAGATGACTAGAGCAACGAAAATGAGTAAGCCGAGTGCAAAGTAGTCTAAAAACATAACAGATCCTTGTAATGTTAGATGTTAGTTATAAATATAGTACGTTATCATCCAAGTAATTGTTATAAAAATGATTTGCTGAGTTATAAATAATGAGTGTTCGCTTCTAATGTGAGCAAAACTATTGACGAATCTTATAAAATCTCATCGCGTTTGAAGAGGCTATTTCGGCTTTCTGGTTGGTATTTCAGCTGAAATGATGACAGCTACGATTCTAAATGACGTGCATAACCACAAGGGATAAATACGGATGTATATAGGTGAATTGGCGGCCATTGGCGCTGCAATTGTGTGGGCATGTGCGACATGGATCTATGGGCAATTTGGACATCGCTTCTCTGCGATGCAATTGAACATTGTTAAGGGTGTAGTAGCCTCTGGCATGATGCTGTTGGTCATGCCGTTAATACCGATGCCTGAATTTGAATTGAGTACCAACCATTTTCTGATATTGGCCATTTCAGGTGTGATCGGTATTGCGATTGGAGACAGCGCCTATTTTGCGGCGTTGAAAAGAATCGGTGCCAATAAGACGCTGTTACTGGAATCTTTAGCACCACCTCTTTCTGGTGTGCTGGCATTAATGTTCCTTGGCGCTGTATTGACAGTACAAAGTTGGCTCGGTGTCGTGATTACAACACTAGCGGTGACTTTTGTCGTCTTCCAGCCATCACAATCGACGTGCGGTGATTCTAAAGACAAAGCGCAGTGGGGTGGCATTGGTTATGGGCTTGTGGCGAGTGTTTGTCAGGCATCCGGTGTGGTGATTTCTCATTACGCGTTAGTGGCGGGTGATATCCCACCATTATTAGGTGCACTGATTCGTCTCACGATAGGTGTGTTTGCAGTAATGCTGATTATCCCTTTTGTTGAAAAGAAGCCGTATTCATCGATAAAAAGAGATTTATGGGAAATGACCAAGCTCGATAAACTTTGGTTATTAGGGGCAATCTTTGTCGGAACCTTTTTGGCATTGTGGCTTCAGCAAGTGGCATTGAAGAATGCGAACCCTGCGATTGCACAAACATTGATAGCGACCAGTCCGGTCTTTATTTTGGTGATTTATGCGATTAACGGGGAGAAGGTGTCAAAGCAAAGCGTCATAGGGACGCTTGCTGCCCTTGCTGGAATATCTCTGTTCTTTTATCAATAAAGTTCAGGCTTTAGCTACAGAGCTACAGAGCTACAGAGCTACAGAGTTACAGAGTTACATGCCACTACTCTGTACACACTTGATTACGGCCGTTGGCTTTAGCTCGGTATAGCGCTTTATCGGCACGGTAGAAGGTACGCTGAGTATTTTCTCCATCGCGATGTAAAGTGATACCGATACTCACGGTTAAACCGCGTTCTCCGAGTATTTCATGCCATCCGAATTGGAAGATGCGCTCTCGATAATTTTCAGAGTGCATTTCTGCTTTCGCAAGATCAGTGTTCTCTAGAATGACGAGGAACTCTTCTCCACCAAATCTGACACATGACGCGCCTCTAAACTTAAAGTATGAGCGCAGCTCTTGAGAAACGCTGACAATCGCTTTATCACCCACTAAGTGGCTTAATTCATCATTGATAGACTTAAAGTGGTCGATATCAACAACCATCAATGCGAAAGGTGCTTCATGAAGCAACAGGTCTTTTAGTTTTACATCTAACCATCGACGGTTATGTAACCCGGTCAATGGGTCGGTGAAAACATCTTGTTGTAGTTGAGCAACTGTATTCTTGTGTTGTTCAGTCGTCTCTTTGAGTTCTCTATTTTCTTGTTCAGAGAGAATGAGTTTGAGTTGTAACTCAAAACGCGATAGGCGGCGTAGTTGGCTTGCACCGAGTTCGCTGATCGGGATCTGCTTCATCAGATCTGTTTCAATTCGGTAACCTTTTTTCTCATAGCTTAGAGCTTCTTGAAAACGGCCCTGATTCATACATACATCACTCAAAGAGTCATAGAAACGCTTTGCAAGCACTGGCGATGAGTAGGCTTTTACACGTTTGTCTGTGCTCGACAAAATCATGCTCGCATAGTCTTGCTTTCCAGTTGCACTTAGGCAATGTGCTAACTCGAGGCGAGTCATGGTCGCAAGCCAGCTTGCTTGAGTGCTGTTGGCTGGGTATTGAACCTTAGACAGACAGCGTAGCGCTTCATGGTGTTTTTTCTTAGCGCGCAGCACCTTTGCTTGGTAAAGCAGTATTTGAGCTGTGAGCAACTTGTCACTGACCAAAATACTCAGTTCTTCGCACTCATTCAGTAAATCGCTGGCTGCTGTAATGCGATTGAGTAGAAGTAGGCTTGCTACCATATGCAGCTTGAATTTGAGGCGAAGTGAGCGACTGCTTATCGCATGGTCTATGCTGCTGATTTTTTGGTAGTAACGAAGTGCTCTGTTGTGATCGCCATAGGAATCACACAGGTTGCCCATGCCTAAAATAGCTAATACATACTCATCGATATGACCGTGTTCAACCGCGATAGTCGATGAACTGACGAATTCATTGAGTGCTGAGGTGTAATCACCAGTTTCAACTAAGCGGTCACTTAAACTGGTTTTGACTGTCAGAATATCTTCGATATCGGCAGGAAGGTGGAGCAGATCGAGTGCTCGTCTCAACTCTTCGATACTGGTTTGATTTTGTTGTAACTCGGCACGGTATTCAGAGCTAATGATATAGCAGTGCGCTTGCTCTGTTTGCGTTGTCGAAACGTGCTGACGAATGTGGTTCCAGAAGATGATCGCTTCTTCACCTGATACTGATGAAGGGTCTAAACCGGCGTCTGTGATCTTGCTTAATAGAGTTTCCATTATTCTATTACCTCAGCATCGTCTTCTTCTAATTGTTCAAGCGTGAACGGGAACGTCAAAATATCATTGAGGCTGACGGTCGGTTTCGAACCCTTTAGTCCTTTTCTATGCCATGGATAGATATCAAGCATGGTGCTGAGAGTTTGGAAGGTTTGCTCTGCGGCTTCGCCTTTTTCGGAAAGCATAAGGGCCACACGTTCAGAACTTAGCCTTGCGATGAAGTCATTCTGGTTACATAAAGCATGAGCAATCTCGGTACAGACATCTAAGTAATCAGTATCGACATGATGGAACATAATGATGCTGTGGTTTGAACGTTTAAGCTCTGTCTTGAACAGCACCAACTTTTCCCACCAAAAGGTTTCAGAGACAACGTAAGAGAGGTGCTTTTCAGGATCGTACTCGTGCTGACCGCGAATACGATTAATCAGTTTTCGTGCTCTCTGTTCAAGTTGGCGTTTTGAACTGCGTGCTTTGTCCAAACCGACACGTGTCGTTTGCTCTTTGAGCATGCCGATAGAATATTGACGGTACTTTTTAAAGGCGACGAGTGCGGCTTGGAAGTCTTGGTTTTCTTCCGCCACCAAGGATTGTTGGTAACAGATTTGGCTCAGCAACTCGCCATTATCGAACTCGTTTGCGGATTGTTCTGCGAGCCTCAGTAATTCCGCCGCTTGTTCTGGTCTTTTTCTCAGGAGCTCCAATCTAGCTCGGCTGATGTATGAGTGCGCCTTCATCCAAACTAGGTTGTGTTCAACTGCCAGATTGTGCGCTTTGGCCGTGGCGCGCTCCGCGTCATCTAAGCGTTCAAGACCAAGTAGGGCAAGGCCTCGAAAGTCCCATACCTCTGCATGCCAAGTGTTATCTTTATGGTCTTTTAATGCTTCTTCTGCACCGTCCAATACCGACAGCATTTCAACATAGTTGTTGAGCAGGTAGTAATCCCACGCAAGCAGTATTCTGGCTTTACCCTCTAACCAACCAATGCGGCTGTTGTTAGCAACTTTAACGGCAAGCTGGTGGGTAGAACGTGCAAGTTTATATTCGTGGGTCATCCGCCAAATATTGCCAAGGCCAATGAGGCATTCAATTTGAATTTCGACTTCATCAACCAACGCGGACTGCTCTAAAGCATTGATCCAGAACTGTTGGGCGGAATAGTACTTGGCTTGTCCCCAGAACTGGAGCGCGTGTAAATGGAGGATTTCAGGGAGAAAAAGGTCGGTATCTAATCGGCTTTGGCGCTTGTAGGCTTCCTTGATGTATTTTAAACCTTTTTGGTAATCCATCAGGTTCCAGCTACATCTTGCCATTAACATTAATGACTGGATGGCACCCTCTTCAAACAGAACTTGCTCTGATCGGACTAGGCACTGTTGGGCAATCTCTAGGATCACCGATGGCTCAGAGTCGACACGAGTTTTGAGTTTTTCTAATTCTGTTTCAAGAAGGTACTGATTTTTGTCCAAGACTTACATCCATGATTATCGAACATATTGATAACACAATCATTATAAGAGTGTAATTTGAGATAAGCACCAATTATCTTTCGTAGAGCGTCAAAGGAACATCGATCTTTTCTAATTATGGGTGTTACCTCATGTTGTCGCTTTAAAATCAATGAGTTCCCGAATAATTACCTAGAGGCTTTGTTGCTATGAAAGTAGTTGCTTTAGAGTTAATGGCAGCTCCGCTACGCCTAAGCGTTGTGCTGCCGTGAGCCCTTGCTTATCTTGGTAGCACAGATTGTGCCAAGCTCTAAATATGTCGAGCAATGGAAGAATGCCCCCAGGACGAAGCTTACGTCTGGGCTCATTAATAAAGCTATCAAATAACAACTGAAAGCGCTGTTGATAGAACTTAGTTTGTTGAATTGAGGCTGTGTTAAACCACTGTTTTGGTTCTGGATTGTTACCGGTTAGGTAGCAGATACCTTTCTGGTTATCACCCTGATTGGCAATAGCCCAGCGATCTCGCCACCAACTCATGTGAACGATGTCGATCTTTTCAAAACTTTGGTCGTCTTGCCAGCCTGAATCTTCTTCGACATACATGAGGTCAATATTTTGACTCTGAATGCGCGGCAAACATACACTTAAAGCGGCAGATCTTAGTAATGGATCTTGTGGCATATAGATGGCGACATGCTTGTCTTCGTTACACATATCCAACACATGTAAGAAGTGAGCATAAGAGGTATAAGGCGGTCGAATGAGAGCGCCTTTTGAAGGGTAACTAAATGTGGTGAGGTTACCCATAGGGTCCTCAACGTTACCTCTCGCAAGAATCACTTGGTACTGCTGTTCAATGCGCTCTTTTAGTTTGTCAGAGGGCTGAGGCAGTTCGAGATTTGCTTCTGAAGAGTGCTCTTTGGATACAAATCGTGCCACATCATCATAAGGGTTATGGTCGACGTTTCCTGATGGTTCTTCATTTTGAGAGTAGTTAACGTGTTGGCAAAGTATATAGCCAGAATGCGCCTCGCCCGTCGCTATCCACACCACACCGTTGTTACTTTGTGGTTGCAGACGCTGGTAGTGAGATGCGAACTCGTAATCTTTCGCATGGTTAACCCATCGTGCATCGATCATCGCTAATTTACGACGACAACGGCTCGCGATATGGTCAACATGATCATAGAAAGTCTTTGGGTTGATCTCTAATTTTCGGCAGATTTCACGTACGGAATAGCCCATGAACAGTAAGCCCATGAGGTTCTCTTGAAATTGGAGTTTTTTATTGGATCCAGACCATTTATCAACGAAGGTTGTTTGGCAGTCTTTGCATCGATAACGCTGCCTGTCGCCACTGTAGCCGAAGGCATGATAAAGATGTTTATGGGTATGAACCGATAAGCCGAAGTTATCGCAATCATCATTACGACAAGCAGGGAGCCCGTCGCTGTGAAGTTGTCTTAGGCGATGAAGTTCGCTTAACACTTCACGATTGTTAAGTAAGGGGGGGAAAGCTCCACATTCACGACAAACCATCGCTGGACGCTTAGGGTTCGCGTGTTGCAAAACATACCGTTTTGCATCGCTCAAGCCAAAGTTGTCACACGCCAATGTTTTACAAAAGTTGAGTTGCAAACCATCCGCATCTTTTGGCAGCTTGTCGTTAGACACGATCTCCCCCTCGGGATTATTTGAGCAGCCAAGCGAGCCTGGCTGCGGGGTAACGCTTTTCAATGTATCTTTTATCAAATCGTTAGATGTTGATTGCTGTCTCTAGAGCAACTTTCATCATGTCGTTGAAAGACTTTTGACGCTCTTCAGAACTTAGTTTTTCACCACGGATGATGTGGTCAGATACTGTTAGGATAGTTAGTGCTTTAGCACCAAGGTCTGCAGCAACGCCGTAGATACCAGCCGCTTCCATATCAACACCTAGGATGCCTAGCTTTTCCATTTTTTCGAAAAGGTCAGCTTCTGGAGTGTAGAAAAGGTCTGCAGAGAATACGTTACCAACTTTCACTGGAACTTCTTGTGCACGAGCTTGGTTTACTGCTTCTTCTAGAAGACCGAAATCAGCGATAGCAGCGAAGTCGTGGTTGTTGAAACGAATGCGGTTTACTTTTGAGTCAGTAGATGCACCCATGCCGATAACAACGTCCATTAGTTTAACGTCGTCACGTACTGCGCCACAGCTACCAACGCGAATTACGTTTTTCACGCCGAACTCAGCGATTAGCTCGTGTACGTAGATGCAGCATGATGGGATACCCATACCGTGGCCCATTACAGAAACTTTCTTACCCTTGTAAGTGCCTGTGTAGCCAAACATGTTGCGAACGTCACAAACTTGCTTCACGTCATCAAGGAATGTTTCTGCAATGTATTTTGCGCGAAGCGGGTCGCCCGGCATAAGTACTGTTTCTGCGAAATCACCAGCTTGAGCATTAATATGAGGTGTAGCCATGGTCGTTCTCCAAAGTTTAAACGGTAATTATAGGAACAGGATTTAATCAATTACCGATTCTGTTGAATTGAATTCGTTTTGTTGAGGCAATATTAGCGAGTTAGAACGTGGCTCCATGAGACTTTAGTCACAAAACAGGTCTGCCATTATAGTTTTATTAATATTGATAACTAAATCTGTTGAAAGCGTAAAGGCAATCGATTTTGTATGGGTTAATTGCAAGCGAATGAGAGGAAAAGGCCCACACATAAACTTGTTGTCTATCAGTTTCGAGACAACAATACGTTGTAGAGACGTTTGATCAGAGATAATCTAAACTTTGATAAAAGACAAACCAAGGATTTGTATGTCGTATTGCGTTAACTCGACGCCTTTGCAGTCAATGAAAACACGACTCCACAGGGCGGCGTCGCTTGTTGTAAGAACTACTTTGCTTGCCAGCGGGATAGCTTCATCGTGGGTGTCTGCTGCAACCTTTGAATTGCCACCAACGGAAAGCCGCATTGTGGGCAGAATCCAGCAGCATGAAGTGGCGGCGGGCGAAACCTTGGCCATCATTGCCAAGCAATACGATATTGGTTTTCTCTCTTTAATGGCAGCCAACAAAGGGGTGGATCCTTTTCTTCCCGCGGAAGGCTATGTGTTAAGCATTCCAAGCCGCTTGATTTTGCCTGACACCCCAAGAAAGGGGATTGTCATCAATCTTGCTGAGTTAAGGTTGTATTACTTTGAGCCTGAGAAAAATCAGGTGCATGTTTTCCCTGTCGGCATCGGTCGAGTGGGGCGTGATACTCCCGAGATGATCACCAAGATAAGCCAAAAAAGACCGAATCCAACATGGACGCCACCAAATTCAATCCGCAACGAGTATCTTGAAAAGGGCATTGAATTACCGAGAGTGGTTCCTGCCGGGCCGGAAAATCCATTGGGAGAGTACGCTTTGAGGCTTGCTTATGGCGCTGGCGACTATTTGATCCATGGTACAAACAAAGATTTCGGGATAGGTTTACGAGTTAGCTCTGGTTGTATCCGAATGGAACCTAAAGACATTGAGTGGCTGTTTGAGCAAGTGAACCGTGGTGAACAGGTCACCATTATCAATGAGCCGATTAAGGTGTCATTAGAGCCTGATAGAAGTGTGTTTGTAGAAGCGCACGAGCCATTAACTCGAAGTGATGGTTCAAAGAAATCATTACAGATCCCTGTGGAACTAAAATGGTGGCTTGAAGACGCAGAACTGCCAAATTCAAAGGCGAAAGCGGTTATCTTTGCTCAAAACGGCGTACCTGTAGAGATAGCACCACCTGTGATTGAGTTTTAATTCGATTGCCTCTTCTGCAACAAGGGGCGGTTTTATCTTGTTTACTCGCATTAGTGTCACCCAAAAAAAGCACCACATCCGATAAGAAGTGGTGCTGTCTATATACTGCTTTTTGCGACTTATTTAATCTACAGCTTAATCGCGATTAGATCTCAAACTACTTAGTGTAAGACTCAGCGATGTTGTCGATACGGTCGTTAGCACGGTCCGCTTCTTCTTTCGCTGCCATTGCGGCTGCTTCTGCTTCTTGAGCCTTCATTTCAGCGGCTGCTTTGTCACTCTTAAGTGCTTCAACTTCGCTTGTTAGTTGAGCGACTTGGTTAGTTAGTTGATCCATTTCTGACACTGCAGCTTCTTCTGGCTCTGAAGAACAACCGGCTAAAATGAAAACTGAGGCTGCAGCTGCGATTAACGTCTTATTCATAAGAACTCCTTGCTTATTTATCATCAAAAGATGCGCTATACATTCTTTATCATATAGTCGCTTCATTAATGAGTGTAGCGACTAATTTTTTAACTGCAAAAACAATAACTAAAGAAATTGCTAAATTTTTGAGGTAATTAGCTAAGTATCACGTTGTGTCTCATTTATGAGATGAAGGATTTAGAGACGACTTGAAGGTGTTTTTGGAGAGCTATCCCTTTGCTAGCAATGCATACGTTGTTCTAGCTAAAGATAGATAAAGGGATAAATTTACTGTGATCTCTATCCTTATAAAGTACTTTCGCGGTATCATGTCACGTTAAATTAATTTTATTCAATACCATCATGACTGGAGAGTCCTTTGCACTTTAAAGATTTAGGCTTAGATAACCGCTTACTGAAGAACTTAAAACATTACGACTTCAAGAAGGCGACAGAGATCCAATCAAAAGCGATCCCTGTTGCTATTGCTGGTAAGGATCTATTGGCTTCATCAAAAACGGGATCAGGAAAAACATTGGCGTTTGTGTTGCCAATGATACATAAAGCATTAAAAACAAAAGCGTTTTCTGCTAAAGATCCTCGTGGTGTAATTTTGGCTCCTACTCGTGAGCTAGCGAAGCAAGTTTACGGCGAATTGCGTAGCATGCTTGGTGGTCTGTCTTATGAAGCGGCGCTTATCTTAGGTGGTGAGAACTTTAACGACCAAGTTAAAGCACTGCGTAAGTACCCTCGTTTTATCGTTGCGACTCCAGGCCGTCTTGCTGACCACCTAGAACATCGTTCATTGTTCCTAGATGGTGTTGAAACGCTAATCCTTGATGAAGCGGACCGTATGCTCGATCTGGGTTTCGCTCCAGAACTTCGTCGCATTGCCAATGCAGCTAAACACCGTCGTCGTCAAACGTTGATGTTCTCTGCAACGTTAGATCACGCTGAAGTAAATGGCATTGCAAATGAAATGCTAGACGCACCTAAGCGTATCTCTGTTGGTGTTTCTAACGAGCAACACTTAGATATCACACAGAAATTCTACTTATGTGATCACCTAGATCACAAAGAAGCGATTTTAGACCGTGTACTGGAAGAAGCTGAATACCGTCAGGTAATGATCTTCACAGCAACACGCGCTGATACTGACCGTTTAACAGATAAGTTGAACGAGAAGAAGCTTAAAGCGGTAGCACTGAGTGGTAACCTAAACCAAACGCAACGTAATGCTATTATGAGCCAGTTCGAGCGTGCGGTTTACAAGATCTTGGTAACTACCGATGTTGCTTCACGTGGTATTGATATTCCAAACGTGAGCCACGTTATCAACTTTGATATGCCTAAGCACACCGAAGAGTACGTGCACCGTGTAGGTCGTACTGGCCGTGCGGGTAACAAAGGCGATGCGATTTCTTTGGTTGGTCCAAAAGACTGGGACAGCTTCAAGCGTGTTGAACTTTACCTTCAACAAGATTTGACCTTCTCTGTACTTGAAGGCCTAAAAGGTAAATTCAAAGGCATTAAGCCACGTAAACCTGCGTTTGCTAAAGGCGGTCCTGCTAAGAAGAAGACCAACACTCAAGCGAAGAAAACGCCGAAGAAACCAGTTAAGCGCGATAAGAGCTTCCACCAAAATGTGGCCGTGGGTGATACCGTGTTTATCCCTAAGAAGAAAGTCGCACCAAAAGTGGACGACGAGTAATCACCAGCCAGTTTTAAAGCGTTTGCTAGTAAAATTGACATAAATAAAAACCGCCAATATTAGGCGGTTTTTTTGTATCTCGACCTTGGCTCAGCCATTACTTTTCGATATTTAGTTAGAAATTGAACGTCGAGAACGAATACGCCAAGATGTGGTCGGCAATGTATTTATGAGTAGCTGTAGTTGGGTGTGTCACGCCCCAAAATACATAACTGTTTGAACCATAGGTCGCACAATCATTAGTTAAGCTGTGGCTTCTTAAATAGTCCGCGGCTGAGCTTCGATTGATATTAAGACAAGCATCACTCGCGTTTCGAAAGCCATGTTGTTCTGGGTTATCGGTAATGCTGGCGAACAACGCACTTGC
Source organism: Vibrio sp. 1F255 (assembly GCF_041439145.1). Lineage (NCBI taxonomy): Bacteria > Pseudomonadati > Pseudomonadota > Gammaproteobacteria > Vibrionales > Vibrionaceae > Vibrio > Vibrio sp. 1F255. Next base: position 16,163 of record NZ_JBGONQ010000019.1, read on the forward strand.
ATCGAACAACACCACGTTTTTCCCTATACCTTGGTAATACTCGGCTTGAGCTTTGATGAACTGGTTGAATTCTAAGATCTTGCCACGAACTTTTATTATCTCTTGTTCGGTAGAGTATTTGAATTGAGGGGCTTTGGTTGCATCGGGTAAGGTGAACAGCAGGATATTGTTCGCACCAGATTCTGTTAAGCGGATCAGCGCGCTGCTAAAGTCAGCCTTTACATCGGCGACTTCTCGGTTGTAATTCATGAAGTCATTGAGGCCAAACTCTAAAGTAAACAGTGAGTTTTCCGGACGATAGTTTTTGGCGACTTTCATGTAGGTCAGATAAGAGGTGACTTGATCATATACACCAGTCAATGCCACGTATTGGTTGGTACCTGCGGCGCCACCCACAGCCCAGTTATACAGAGGGACATCTTTCGCTTTTGCTAAATACTCCGTCCAGACTAAACCATTCGAAAAGTGCCCTAAAAACCACGAATCTGCGTTCGGAAAAAACCATTGTGAGCCATTAAATAGATTACCAGTGTCGGACAGGCTATCACCAAAGGTGACAATACGATTGATGCTATTGGCCTGGAACGCGTTATCGTTGGTCCAGATGGAGTGGTTGTAAGAGAAGCGATTATCTGCGGCAAAGTAGGTGATGTCAGCGGCGTCATGTTGGATGTCGAGCGTCTGTTCGCAACGCTGTTTGATTTCAGATTGAGGCGCATCACTGTAGAACATGTTTTTGAAAGAAACAGAAGACCACCAATATCCGTTGATCGTGTAGTAATCACCACTCTCTTTCTTTGCCCACTTCCAGTCGGTGGCTGGGGAATCATGAGAGGCATCGGTTCGATACCAACATCTAACATATGAATAGGTCTCTGAGCCTTGTGCACTGAGTACTTGTGCAGATGTAATCGATTCAGGTGTTGGTATTGAGTCTTCAGCGGCATAAGCGCCAAAAGGCAGGGCTAACGTGAGTATTAAAGCCGTATTTTTCATCACTGTATTCTCTTTTATATTTAGATGAGCCAAACAGAAACGCTGTTTCTTGTTTCTTGTTTCTTGTTTCTTGATAAGTGGATAACTGGTACGACCTATATCTAAAATCAATAATTAGCGTCAATATATTCAGGGTTGTGGTGTGTCGTTAATGGAATAAGCCTCAAGTTATCAACGAGTTTTTGGTTGAAAAATACCTGTTTCCAAACGGTTATTTGTCGAATAATTTTGGTTTATTGAGAATGTTGAATTGATATTTGAGTCGGGATATTGAAAGAACAATCTCATCAACCTTAGTTAAATGTTAATTTAATCAATTGCTTATGTTTTGTTCTCCTGATTCTGTTTGCCTGATGTTCATCGCACCTGTTTAATTCAAGTTCGCCATCACAAATATGAAGTCGTTACTTTCTGTTTTATAAAATCATCATCTACGGTTCTTTTACTCATCAGAGGTCTAATCTGTTTAAGGAAAGAGCATTGAAAAAGATATTAATTTGGACGATAGCCTGCCTATCCAGTTTTGGCGTATATGCCGGAACGAGCGCATCAGCATTAGAAGCCAGGGGATACACTGAAACGAAATACCCCATTATGTTGGTACATGGTCTGTTTGGTTTCGATACATTAGCGGGCGTTGACTATTTCTATGGCGTACCTGAATCCCTAACCAAAGATGGCGCGAACGTATATGTCGCTCAGGTCTCTGCAACCAACAGTTCAGAGGTCCGTGGTGAACAGTTACTCAGCCAAGTTGAAACGCTGTTAGCTGCAACAGGAGCAAGTAAGGTGAATCTGGTTGGTCATAGCCACGGTGGGCCTACGGCTCGTTATGTTGCGTCAGTTCGACCTGATCTTGTTGCTTCAGTGACCAGTATTGGCGGTGTACATAAAGGTTCTAAGGTCGCTGATCTCGTTCGAGGGAACGTATCTGAAGGCTCTGTCACAGAAGGTATCGCGGTTAAATTAGCAGGTGGATTAACGACACTGATTAACCTTTTATCTGGTGGAACGGATCTCGACCAAGACGGCCTCGCTTCTCTTGAAGCATTGACCACAGAAGGCTCGCTAGCCTTCAACCAGTTTTACCCTGAGGGCGTTCCGACGTCTGAGTGTGGCGATGGTGAGTGGCAAGCAAGTAACGGCGTTTATTACTATTCATGGACAGGGTCTTCCACTTTTACCAACCTTCTTGATCCTACCGACGGAGCGATGACAATCCTAGGCTTAGCCTTCAACGAACCTAATGATGGCTTAGTAGGAGCATGCAGCGCGCATTTGGGCAAAGTGATTGGTGATGATTACAAAATGAACCACCTAGATGAGATTAATGGGTTATTGGGAATTCACCACTTGTTTGAGACAGATCCTGTAACTCTATATCGTCAGCATGCCAATCGATTGAAGTTGGCTGGCTTGTAGTCTGCAAAGCCGTTTAACAAGAAAACAAGGGAAGTATGATGAAAAAGACCGCCATTTTGTCGATAACCACGATAGCCCTGATGAGCACAGCGGCGGTCTTTTTATATCTAAATAATCAAGATACACATACTGACGACGAACAACGCGTCTCCTCATTGAAAGTCACCTCTCAGCAAGATACCGACATCGATAACGCATCAGCAAAAGACATGATGGAATATTTCGTGTCAGGTAATGCAGAATTAACCCTTGAAGATATTCGAGACAACGTGGCGAAACACCACGAACAAGCATCAACAACCGTGGTTGATGAAGCACTGTTTGCCAAATATCTTGAGTATAAGTCGGCACTGACATCGTTGGACGTGCAGTTCGGTACCACATCCATTTCCGCTGATGATCTACGTGCACTCAATCAAGCGCTCCTTGACCTCCAAGCTCAGTTTTTCAGTGAGAGCGAGATAAGTATTCTGTTTACGCACGACAACAGAATGAGAGAAATCGCCTTAGAAAAGTTACTTCTGAAACAGGAGGGATTAGAGGATGAAGAATACCAACAAAGACTCGAATCCTATCTATCTGAGCAACCTGATTATGTTCAGTCGAGTCACCAGAATCAGGTGTTACTCCAACAGCTCTCTAGCTCTGAAGGTCTCGATGAACAGGGTAAATACTTAAAGAGAAGCGAACTTGTCGGTGAAGAAGCAACCCAGAGACTTGAAGCACTTGATAAACAAAGAGCGGCCTTTGAAGACTCGTTAGAGGTCTACTTCGCAGAACGAAATGATGTCTTGAAAGATTCATTCCTATCAAAAACCGAACAACAAGAGAAGATTGCGCAACTTAGGACTGAACATTTCCTACCAGAACAGCTTAGAAGGGTAGAAGCGATTGAAAGAATTCGAGCGGCTGAATCTCGCCAGTAGTGTCTAAAAGCGAAAAACCAGCCATGATGGCTGGCTTTTTGTTTATCGGCGAGTTCTAAAGAGCATACAGCCTGAATCTGTTTGCCTTGAACTTCGTACCTTAAAGTAATCCAACTGCTGCTTCTGTTGTTCTGCTAGGTTAGAAAGCTCGTGGCTTGCTGCAGCGGCTTGAGTAATGCCGGTTACGTTTTGGCTTACTAGGCTGTAGATGTTTGAGATATTACGGTTGATGTCTGCAGTCACTTGGCTTTGTTCTTCTGCGGCAGAGGCAACCTGAGTGTTAATCTCAGTCATGTCCGTTACCGAGTTAGCAATGCCTGAAAGCGCCGCGCTTACTTCACCTGCAAGAGTTTGGTTGTGTTCCAGCATAGCCAGTGAGCTGCTCATGCTTTCATTCGCGTTACCGGATTGAACCTGCAAACCTTCAATGATGCTTTGGATCTCTTTGGTTGAATCTTGTGTACGTGCCGCTAGCATTCGAACTTCATCAGCAACCACTGCGAAACCACGACCGCTTTCACCTGCACGAGCGGCTTCGATTGCTGCGTTAAGCGCAAGCAGGTTAGTTTGTTCAGAGATACTTTGAATCACCTCAATCACTTTACCAATCTGTTCAGAGTGCTCTTTTAGCGTGCCCACAACATTTGCAGCTTCGCTTAGCTGAATCGCCATCTGTTCGTTAGCTTTGTTGCTTTCATTAAACAAGCTCATGCTGTGTGTCGCCATTTCGTCAGCTTGCTTAGACGCTGAGTCGGCTTGTACTGCGTTCTCATTAACGTGTGCTGCTGTGCTTTCTAATTGGTTTACAGCAGAAGCAACTTGTTCTACTTCTTGCTTTTCTTGGTCTGAATTAACGCTCGATTGTGTCATTACTGCTGCTAGCTCTGTCGACGCAGAAGCCACTTCGATACTGATTCGAGACATCGAGCTTACCGTGTCACGCAGCTGTTCAACAGACTGGTTTACGTCTTGCGCTAGGCGTGAGATTTCGTTGTCGCCATACTCTTCTGCTTTAACTAACAAGTTACCTTTTGCCACTTCGCGCATGGTTGCTTGAATATTGCTGATCGGCTTAACAATGATGCCAGCCAGCGTCCAACTGATAATTAGAGCTACAGATAGGATCACTAGAAGCGCAATGGTTGCGGTATCGAGTGTGCTGGTGTGTTGCTGACCATTGATGTCGACTTCTTGAGTCGCAAGCAGATTCAACTTTTTAGAAAGCGTGTTGATCGCTTGCACCATGTCATTACCCGCGTGTCGGTATTGGTCGATTGCGATCTGGTAGCGGTTTTCAAAATCTGAAGAGAGTGATGTATCGCCGTGTTTCGCTCTTAATAGAGGAAGCATGGTGGTGCGAGAAAAGTCGACATAGTGATTCATCGCTTTGTTCATCGCGGCCACTTCATCTTGCATGCCTGGCACTGTGTCTAATGAATTCAGTAGGCGAGTATTTTGGTCGCGTTTTTGGTTTAGTGTTTCAACCAGTGTTTTTACGTCATCAGCATTGAATAGACTGTAAATCGCTTTGATGCGCATGCCATAGCTGTTGTCGACGATCTCGCTAAGTTCTTCTTTATGTAGAATCAGCTGATCTGTTGCTGTTGATACATCTTTAAAAGCATTTTCCAGTTTGTCACCACCGATAATGACACCCGTCAAAAGTAGTACGACGGAAAAGAGTACTGGAATCAGAATTTGTATTTTGATTGATAAGCCACTGAGAAGTTGGCGCATGTATTGTCCTTCTTTGAATAAGTAAATGAGCAGAAGCAATTGTTATTATTGTTATTAATCAGTGATTCTAACTATTGAGAATGACAATTCAATCAGTAATAGATGCTATTTTTATATATGCGATAGATATTTCATAAATTCTAATTATTTATCGTACAAACAAGGCTTTAGCCATTTTTAAGATAGGGTTATTTGACGAGGAACCTTGTGCGGTATTAGGTAATGACAGTGGGCGAGATATTGAACGGTTTGGCTTAAATAGGTTGGAATGAATATTCAGCGCCTATGAATGAGACCAATTTATTACTTCAAGGCTATTTGGTAGGGGGAAAACAAGAAAATAAATTGTAGTTGTCATATAGGCTTCAATTAAGTGAAACACAACTGTCACATTCGGATTCTAAAGTAGGCCTCGTTCAAGCAAAACATTACGGCAATAACGCCACTAAAGGAAATTTGTGATGAAAAAGACAGTTATCGGTGCAATCGCACTACTAGGCGCTCTAACAGTGAATACAGCTTCAGCTAAAGAAACTATCTCTGTAGTTGGCTCTAACAGTGCTTCTCCACTGGTTGAAGTTTTTGCAGAAACCTACATGAATAAAGGCGAACCAGTGTTCATCGAAATTCAAGCACCAGGTTCTTCTGCAGGCATCAAAGCAGCAAAAAATGGAAGTGCTGACCTTGGTATCTCTTCTCGTGACCTAAAAGAAGAAGAGAAAACAGCTGACCTGAAAGAGCTCGTTATCGCTCGTGACGGTATCGCAGTTGTTGTTAACCCGAACAACGAAGTATCTGCTCTTACAGCGGAGCAAATCACTTCAATCTATAAAGGCGACATCACTAACTGGAAAGATGTTGGTGGTGCTGACAAGCCAATCGTAGCAATCACTCGTGATACTGCATCTGGTACACGTGGTGCATTCGAAGACATCATGAAGCTTAAGAAGAAGATTGGCGATAAGAAAGTATCGGCTATCTCTCAACGTGCACAAGTTGCAAACGGTAACGGCGCACTTAAAGTTTCTGTAGCAAGCAACCCATACGCTATCGGCTTTATCTCTCTAGGTACAGTTGACGAATCTGTTCAAGCTCTAACTATCGACGGCGCTGCTGCGACTGTAGACAACGTTAAGAACGGTTCTTACAAAGTTGCTCGTCCATTCCTAGTTCTTTACAAAGCAGGCGCTCCAACAGCTGAAACTCAACAATTCCTAGATTGGATGGTTGCAGATGAAGCTCAAGCTATCGCTGGTAAGAAAGGCTACATCACAGTTAACTAATCTTAACTGACTCAATCTTAATTATTGCTCAGCCTGCTTTAGGCTGAGCCTTTTCTTTCAACTTTGTTTATTTCGAGCTCTTATTGAGCCACAAAGTTTGAGATTTTATATATGACCATCGCAAATAGTGAAAAGCTTATGAATACTGAAGCGACTCAAATCAACAAGCCAAGTCTACGTGCTAAGAAGCGCATCGACTGGAGAGAAAGAATCTTCCACGGCTTGTTCTTATCGAGTGCTGTAATCGGCATCGTATCACTAGCCGTTATCGCTTACTTTATCGTTGCAGAGAGTATCCCTGCATTCCAAGAGGCCGGTGTTTCTGGCATCGTTCTGGGTGTTGACTGGTTACCTCCAGCTCTATTCGGTGTTGCAACTATGATTGTTGCATCGATTGTTTCGACACTTGGAGCTGTAGTTGTTGGTGTACCAGTTGGTGTATTAACCGCTATTTTTATTGCTGAGATTGCTCCAAAGCGTCTTGCAGATATTATTCGACCAGCAGTTGAGCTTCTAGCGGGTATCCCGTCGGTAGTTTACGGCTTCTTCGGTCTAGTAATTATCGTTCCAATGATTCAGAACGTTTTCCAAGTACCAGCGGGTAACACTATCCTGGCGGGTATCATTGTTCTGGGTATCATGATTCTTCCTACTGTTATCACGGTTTCTGAAACTTCGATTCGTGCTGTACCTCGCACATACAAAGAAGGTTCACTTGCACTGGGTGCTTCGAAAATCTACACGATTTTTAAGCTACTCGTTCCTGCTGCACGTTCAGGCATTATGACTGGTGTGATTTTGGGTATCGGCCGCGCACTTGGCGAAACGATGGCAATCATCATGGTTATGGGTAACGCGCCAGCAATGCCAGAAGGCATTTTGGACTCTGCTCGTACGCTAACAGCAAACATTGCAATTGAAATGTCTTACGCAAGTGGCGTTCACGCTAACGCACTGTACGCAACAGGTGTTGTACTTCTAGTGTTCATCATGATGTTAAATGGTGCTCTACTTTATCTTAACCGTGAAAAAGCGAAGTAGGCGAGGATAAGTAATATGGATCGCGTAAAACTAAAACAAGCACGTCAAACCAAAGATAACATCCTAAAAGGTTTTATCTGGGCAGCTGCAGCTGTAACCGTTGGTTTCTTATTCTGGATTATTTGGTACATCCTATCGAACGGTCTGCAATACGTAGATTGGAACTTCATCACTGACGATTACACTCGTACTGGTGAAGAACGTGGTATTTTCCCAATGATCATTGCCACGATCTACATGGTAATCGCATCGATTGCGGTAGCCGCGCCACTGGGCATCATGACGGCGATATACTTAACTGAATATGCGAAAGTAGGTAGCCGATTGGTGAAAGTGATTCGATTCTGTACTGAGTCGTTAGCTGGTATCCCATCGATCATCTTTGGTCTGTTCGGTATGACCTTCTTTGTTTCGATTCTTGGTCTTGGCTTCTCGATTCTGTCGGGTGCACTAACGCTAAGTATCCTGATTCTTCCTGTAATCATTCGTACTACAGAAGAAGCATTGATGGCAGTGCCACAAACTTACCGCGAAGGCTCATACGGCCTTGGCGCTTCAAAAATCTACACTATCTGGCGTTTGATCTTACCAAGCGCAATGCCAGGTATCTTAACTTCGGTCATTCTTAGTATTGGTCGTGTAATTGGCGAATCAGCACCTGTATTTTTAACAGCAGGTATGGTGGCACGTGTTCCTGAGTCGGTATTCGATTCTGGCCGTACACTAACGGTTCACCTATATAAGCTGACAACAGAGCTATTTACTATCGATGAGTGGAACCAAGCCTACGGCACGGCGACAGTCCTAATCGTACTGGTTCTCTTGATCAACATGGTTACAAAACTGATTGCGAGACGCTTCAACACGGCAACTTACTAAGCTCATTAGCTGGCTCATAAATAAAGCGAGCCCCCGTGATAAAGAAAGCATCAAGTTAGACACGAATTTAAGAATTTAGAGATTACGAACATGAATAAATTTGATATTGAGAACCTAGATCTGTTTTACGGCGACAACCAAGCGCTTAAATCTATCAACCTGCCAATTCCAACTCGCCAGGTTACTGCTCTGATTGGCCCGTCTGGCTGTGGTAAATCAACACTATTGCGTTGTTTGAACCGCATGAATGACCTAATTGAAGGCGTTACGATTAAGGGTAAGCTGGATATGGATGGCACTGACATCTACGGTAATATCGATGTCGCTGACCTACGTATCCGCGTAGGCATGGTATTCCAAAAGCCAAACCCGTTCCCAATGAGCATCTACGAGAACGTGGCATACGGCCTACGTGCTCAAGGTATCAAAGACAAAAAACACATCGATGAAGTGGTTGAGCGCTCGCTACGCAGTGCTGCACTGTGGGATGAAGTAAAAGACCGTCTTAAAGCGCATGCATTTGGTCTGTCTGGTGGTCAACAACAGCGTCTATGTATCGCACGTACCATTGCAATGGAACCAGATGTAATCCTGATGGATGAACCAACATCGGCTCTAGACCCAATCGCGACACACAAGATTGAAGAATTGATGGAAGATCTGAAGAAAGACTTCACTATCGTTATCGTAACGCACTCAATGCAGCAAGCGCGTCGTATCTCAGACCGCACGGCTTTCTTCCTAATGGGAGAGCTTGTAGAGCATAACGAAACCAGCGTTATCTTCAGTGAACCAAAAGATGATCGTACTAAAGGTTACGTAAACGGTGACTTCGGTTAATCGACGATTTACGTGTGGTATTTAAGCGATTAGATACCTTTACACACTAACTGAAACGCAGGTTAGATAATCGAATAGAACAACAGAATTATCACTATAACTATAAGCGATGGAAGTTTTGCCCCACTATAGGTGGGGCTTTTTATGTGTCTAAAAAATCCCCAATGTCGATATGATTTTGGGCAGAGAATCCCATTTTTGTCGTCCTTCTCATGCTTGTGATAATGTTAAAGGTGAAACTGCGACCCGCTTAACATCTCATTTTTACTTACATTGATTGCATATCAAGCCTTCTGTATTTTTGCTTTATTCTTAATCGCCAATGGAAGGAAGCTGTGCCTGTTAAAGCCTTTGCAAAACAAATATCTGCGACACGCGACCATCGTCTGTTGGCTGAGTCTCTTTTTGACTATCTGGTTAAGGTACTTACTCCAAAAGGGATAGGAATATTTGCTGAACCGACGCCGGAGAGCGACGCATTACCGCTTTTTTCTTATGGCGACCTAACCTCATTGGCGAGCTACCCCTCTACATTTTGGCCGTGGGTCTCACAGTTTGATACCGCAGACGGGGTTTTGCCAATGGCTATCAACACCTGCAAGTGGGAACACATGAAAGTGCTTGGTGGGGAGTCGTTTATCATGATGCTCGACAACGCACCTGCCTCCAGAACTTATTTAATTGTTCAAAATTGCAATGCTGAGAAGGTTAATCAAACCTTTGACCAAGATCTTGATGTGTTACAGCTCGCGGCTGCCCGTTGGCAATGTATTCGTGCCGAAAAGAACGCGGCGCTAGAAATCAAACACAGAGACACACGTGAAGCTCAATACTTAGATGAGATAAAGTTACGTGAGCTGTTTGTAGAGAACATGAAGCTGGTTCATCAGGTCGCGCTTGAGCTTTCTAACCCTGAGTCACTCGATGCTTTGTATAAAGCATCGGTTGAGGCTGTGCGAGACAGGTTAGGGTTTGATCGTGCGATCTTCATGTTGCTTGATATGAAAAAGCGTTGTTTCAGCGGCACTTATGGCACTGACGAAGCGGGTAAAACCAACAGTGAACACCACACTCAATACGATTTGCACCAACTTGAAGCGGAATACATTGAAGCGCTGTCTGATAACCATACTAATCTAGTCATCATCGATAATGCGCCCCTGTATACAGAAGGTAAGGTGGTCGGGCAGGGGTGGAATGGCATGCTTATCTTGCGTGAAGGCGACAAACCTGTCGGCTGGATCGCCATGGATAACTACATTCATCGCTCACCGATTACTAACTATCAAAAGCAGATGCTTGAGTCTTTTGGCTCTTTGCTTTCTCAAATCTATATTCGCAAGCGCCAAGAGCAGAACATACGTATGTTGCACTCGAGTATGGTTGAGCTGTCTCGATGCGATAGCGTCAGTGAAGTCTGTAAGTCCGCGGTTAGTTTTGCGATTCAACATCTAGGTATCGATCGACTGGCTGTTTTCCTAACAGACAAAAAGTGCAGTTACATGCAAGGTACTTGGGGCACTGACATCAAAGGCGATATTGTCGATGAGTCCTATTATCGCTCTGAGCTGGTGGAACGTGACATTGTAGCCGCAGCTCGTGCTTGCCCTAATCAAGTTGCCTTTGAAGAATCAGTTCCTATCTATCACGATTTCAATATTGTGGGAGTCGGTTGGACGGCAATGACCATGCTCACCACCAATACGGGTGAGCCGATTGCGTTTATCGCTGCTGATAACCTATTAACTCGCAGTCCTTTAACCTCACAGCTTCGTGAGGTAATACGTATCTTTGCTTCGAGCCTTGCTGAGGTGCTGCAAAGAACCATGGCTCAAGAAGAACTGAAAAAGCTCAATGAAACATTGGAGCAAGAAGTCAGTAAGCGTACCCAAGAGCTAGAGTTGGCGAATGAGCAATTGGATATCATTTCTAAGCTAGATCCTCTTACGCGCCTTGGAAACCGCCGTATGTTGTCGCAGGTTCTAGAAGACTTGAACGGTGACGATCAAGGTGCCTTTGCCTTACAGAACGAAATTACATTTGGCTTGATTCTTGTCGACCTCGACCACTTTGGTTTGTACAACAGTGTCTATGGTCATACTGAAGGGGATGCGGCTCTGAGGACGGTAGGTGAGATACTGAATGCCCATGTTCACAATGATAAAGAAACCTTCTGCCGGATTGGCGGAGAGGAGTTTATGTTGTTGATGATTGGCACGAATCACTCAGAGACAAAGCAACGTGCAGAGTCGATTAGAAAATGCATTGAAGAGGCAAAAATCCTCCATTGTGAAAGTAGTACCAGCCCATATTTAACGGCATCCGTTGGCTATGCCTCGATAACGTCTGACCAGCATCAGTTCGATTTTGATTTGTTGTATGGCAAGGCAGATAAAGCCTTGTATCAAGCCAAAGACTCGGGGCGAAATCGAATTGTTTCTGCCTTAAAACGTAAAAAAGTCACAGCCTCTCTTTCTTAAAATAAAGGCCGTTGATCTCAAGATGATCAACGGCCTTTGTGCTTTACTGTTCTTGATGAACAGCGTCGACTAAAGATTTTCTAGCGAACTATTATGCTTTTTACTCGCAACTCTCTTGGGCTTCTTCACCGTTTTGATTGCCAGCTCAGGGCTCCATGTTTGGGCTGGTGAACCGGCTTCACCATAAAGGCTTTGGTTTAGCTTGGTGAGTTCGGCTTCAACGGTTTGTAACGTTTCATCACTTAGATCTGTATTTTCAGATTTCCATTGCTCAAATAAGGTTCTGGTCATCACGCCATCTTTCGTTCTTAGAGCTTCAATAAGCGCTTCTGCGGTATCTGATTGACGTTCAACAGTGTGTGTTGGTTTTGTCGTTACGCCGCGGCGTGACCAGAAGTAGAATGCCAATGCTGAGCTGATTAGCCACAAAGCTGCAAATAGGGCGGTGAGATAAGGCCAGATCCCAGGGCTATCCACAGTAACAACCGTCGGGCTTACTTGTTGGGCGGGCGTAGCAGTTACTGGTGGAGTGCTTGACGTTGCGCGATCACTTGCTTTTACCGCTAACTCTAGCCCCTGCGCTTTGCTTGTTTGTTCTGATTGCAAATCGGTGTTAAACCAAGCTTGAGACACATCAGGAAGCGAGATGTTTCCTGCCTCTTTCGGAATCAAGACTTGCTTGTAAACAACGACAGAATCACCTGACTGAGTTGTGCCAAATTGCGGCTTCTCTTCATAAACACGTACCGAATTAGGGTAGGTGATATTCAGTTTTGGCAGCTGGTGTTGCGTTAAGTTGCTAGCCGTCATCGTGATGGTACGAGTTAACGAATCACCCGCTTCCATTTCAATGGTTTGGTTGTCGCCTTCTAAACCATTACTATTTCCCAGTTGATTGCCTTGGCTATCTGACCATTGTTGAATCAGTTTGAAGTTTGATGTTGGTAACCACTCACCTTGGTAGCCTTTTGGTACGTCCTTCACAGTTACATCTAAGATTTCAACGGGCGTGTCGAGCTGGAACAGACGCGTTGTACTGGAGTTGTTGGTTGAGTAAACAACGGCTCCATTCAGCTTCGGTCCATTCAGCTTAAACTGTCCGGCCTTTTGTGAAGAGATACGGAAAGACTGTTGAACTACCGTCACCTCTTGTCCATTGAGAACATCTTGAAATTGCTTCGATTCACCAATAGGTTCCACATCTAAGCCCGGCGAGCTCGGTGGCGCTATTTTAGGATCTTGCAGCCTTCTTGGGTCAGCTTTGATGATGAGTTTTACATCAAGCTCAGCCACTTCTTCTGGGTACAGCGAGTTCTTGCTGAGATTAAGCTGGAACTCTGCCATATCATGTTGAGTTGGAGCGGCTTTGTTAATTGCAACATTGATGGTGATAGGCTTGGTTTTTGCCCCTTCAATATCAAAACTCGGGATTTGCAACTTACCCAAACGCAGTGGAGCAAGGCTAATGTTCCATTCACTTGATACCGAACGGCTGCCATTGACGATTCGCATCGACGACCCAAAGTTTGGTGTGCCAACATAGAAATCCTGCTGGAGCGCTGTTAGATCTAGAGCATCAGAGGAGACCTTTTCATCGGTTGCAACTCTAAGAAGGAACACTTCATCTTTGGTGACACTGTTATGTGAAACGCTCGCCACGGCGTTTGCAGCCAATACTGAGAAGGACGAGAAAGCTCCCAACAACAATGTTAGGAGTACGGATAAAAATGGCTTGTTTAAAAATCGCATGGTTACCACTTTTTGTTCTGGTTGTTAGGAGCACTTTTTTGTCGTGCTTGTAAAATCATTTGCGCTTTAAGCAGTTGGCTCGGGTCACGGGCGCTTTCTACTTGCTCAAGTTTTCGCATGTCAGGGTCGCTCGACAGAGGTTGATCTGAGGTTTGTGCTACAGCTTGCTGACTACTTTGCTCACCATCTTCTTTTGAAGCTTGTTGTGCGCTAGCACTTTGAGGTGTAGCGCCTTCTTGGTCACTCTGTTTCGGCTGATCACTGTTACTTTGTTGCGTGGCTTGCTTGTCGTCTTGTTTAGACTTTTCAGAGTCAGAGTGATTTTCAGGTTGGCCTTGAGATGAGTTTTGGTCTTGGCTACCGCGTTGATCTTGGTTACTGCTTTGATCTTGCGACTTGCCACTGGAGCTTTGTTGTTGATCCTGAGAGCTTTGCGAAGAATCATTTTGCTGACCTTGCTGACCTTGCTGATTTTGGTCATTCTGGTCTTTGGAGTCAGAATCGCCTTGCTGTTGCTGTTGCTGTTGCTGTTGCTGTTGCTGTTGCTTCTGAGCCTGTTCGACAATCTCTAGGTTCTTATTCGCATAAGCATGTTCAGGGTTGCTTTCAAGAATACGTTGATACTCTTGGATCGCTTGGTCGTACTTACCTTGTTGGGCTTGAGCGTTAGCAAGGTTGTAGCGAGCATCTTCACTAGAAAGCTCTTGCAGCGTCTGCTCTGCGGCTTCGAAATCACCGGCTTTGTATTGAGCAATGCCTTTCCACTCTTGTTGGGTGAACTGTTCAGCAGCTTGTTGGAAGTCCTCGTCCTGATACAGCTGATAGCCTACTTGATCATTGGTTTTCCACGGGTTCGCAAACGCAGTATTTGGTTGGCTAAAAGAGATAACTCCAGCTAAGGCACACCAAATAACCCCTTTCCTGAATAATCCAAGTGCCGGAAGTAATAGCAAAGGCAGTAACCAGAAACCGTTGTTTACTCTGGTGTTGAGTGAGTTCTTGGTCTTGGTTACTTCCGATGTTGTTGCAACGCGGTCGAGGTAGCTCGCGATGTGTTCAACATCTGAGTTATCAAATTGAACTTCAGTGAACGTGCCACCATAGCTGCGTGTAAGCTCGCGCATGTTCTTCAAGTTGGTTCTTGCCACCACGGTTTGTCCTGAGTCGCTTTGCAGCATCGACCCCGTAGGTAACGAGATTGGCGCACCGTTTTCACTCCCTACAGCTAGAATCGACAATGTCCAATCGTTGCCAGAGAGTAGGGAGTCGATCTGCTTCTTCTCTTGGTCATCGATGTCATCAGCAATCAATACCAAATCACCTTGGTAGATCTTCGCGCGAGTCATCATATCAATCGCAAGCTTAACGGCTGATGCGGCATCACCACCTTGATAAGGCATGATATCTGGCGATAGGTTAGGCACTAGGTTTTTGATGGTGTTGATGTCTGACGTTAGCGGGCTAATGGTGTAAGCATCCCCAGCATACGCCACCATGCCTGTTAGCCCTTCCTTCCATAATGAAAGCAGATCAAGAGCCTTGTATCGCGCTTGAGTTAAGCGATTCGGCTTAATATCGGTGGCATACATTGACATCGACATGTCCATGATCACAACTCGTGCCTGCGTTTTTTCAAAGCTTGGTTGTTCGTTTTTCTCGAAGCTTGGCCCAGCTAACGCAATAACGCCGACCAGCCACCAAATACCGAAGTAAGTACTGCGATTTTTCGATGGCTTGCTTGATTCTGGCGCCAAGTAACGGG
Organism: Vibrio sp. 1F255; assembly: GCF_041439145.1. Classification (NCBI taxonomy): domain Bacteria; kingdom Pseudomonadati; phylum Pseudomonadota; class Gammaproteobacteria; order Vibrionales; family Vibrionaceae; genus Vibrio; species Vibrio sp. 1F255. Next base: position 31,278 of record NZ_JBGONQ010000019.1, read on the forward strand.
CGATGTGTGACGCGAGTAATCCTTGTTTGGACTGTGTCTTGCTCAGCCACCAAATAGCGGGCAGCACGGCAAGCGCCAAGAACCAATATGGGTAGATAAAAGTAAAGTTAGACATTGTTTCTCCTAATGGCTAACAGCATAAATGCGAAGAACATTGCCGCCGACAGTGGCCATACAAACCACTCTTGTTGCGGTCGCCAGATCTTAGTGGCGTTCGTCACGGGCTCTAACTGGTTAATGGTGTCGTAAATCGTCGCTAACTCTTTGCTGTCACGCGCTCGGAAGTACTGACCGCCGGTGCGTTTGGCAATTTCTATTAGTGTACGTTCATCCAAGTCTTGAGCAGTATTGACTTTGCGCGTCATGAAGAACTCTTTGACCATCATCTCGCCTGCACCGACACCCACGGTGTAAATCGTTGCGTCGTATTTCTTTGCAATATCCGCCGCTTCTAATGGGTCTAATACCCCGGCGGTATTACTGCCGTCGCTGAGTAGAATCATTACACGTTGGGGCGCATCGCTATCGACAAAGGTTTTGGTGGCAAGACCAATACCATCACCAATCGCTGTTTGAGTACCAATCAGCTTTAACACCGCTTGATTGAGCTGTTGTGAAAGCGTATCTCTATCTAGCGTAAGCGGGGTCTGCAAGTAGGCGTGATCAGCAAATAACACCAGTCCAACTCGGTCGCCTTTTCGTCGCTCAATAAAGTCACTCAATACGCGTTTCACCGCCGACAAGCGGTCGATGTATTCGCCATTGAACTGCATGTCTTCTTGGCTCATCGAGTAGGAGAGGTCGACAACCAACATCAAATCACGATGTTTCGGTTGAAACTCTACCGGTTCGCCATACCATACAGGGCGCGCGCTCGCCGTAACCAGCAGAAGCCAGATAATCACGGACAACGCCTTTGGTAAGCGACTGCTCGGTGTTTTGGTATTACTGTCTTCTGGCAGAAATGGAAGCCTTAGGGCATGGCTTGATTCTGACTTTGGTGAGAACAAGTAAACGAGCAACGGCAGTGGCGCGATGAAGAACATCCACCACCAAACGAACTCGATGTTTAGCAAGTCCCCGCTTAGAAACATAGGGCTTAGAAAATCACTCATAAAGACCTCGCTTAGGAGGAAGGGCTTTACGAAGCCAAGTTTCGCAATCATTAACTAATTGTTGTTGAGCCTTTTTCTGTTCGTCGTTCATAAGGGCTACATCTTGATAGAGCGCTTGTTGCCACTGGGATTGTTTTGCTACAAATAACGGCTTCGCCAATTGCGCATCTAAGAACTTCAACCAATCATCACCAGACAAACCTGCAATTTTTTCACGAGGGAAATAGCTCAGTGCTGCTTGACGAACGATGTCTTGAGCTTTGCTCGGAGACAAGCCATCTTGGGACTGACTATTACTAAAGTAAGACAGCGCTTCTTGTTTCGCCTGTTGATTGTTTTTTCTACGTTTTAGAATGAAAAACACCAAGGCAATCAGGATAATGGCTGTGATAATGACTGCCCACCAACCCCACGCCAAAGGCCACCAAGTCGGGGCGTCTGGCGCAATCACCGGACTTAAATCTAAGGGCTGTTTCATGACTGAGCTCCTGATATCTGGCTCATGAGTGACTGCGCACTCGACAGCGAGCTATAAGGTATCGCGAGAGATAACCCCATCTGTTGCAGCTGCTGTTTCTTAAGCGAAAAAGCATGGTTAAGCTTTTGCTTTTCTTTATTAGAAGAGAAATTAAACCATTGAGTTTTGCTGCCATCGGTGACCTGTTTAGAGCCTTTATAGGTGGTTTCACCTTGCTCTAGCGGATCGTAGAAATGCACCAGACGTACTCTGTTGTGCCTCCGAATTTGACTGATAAGTGAGTAGTCACTTTCTTGGTAGCGCACAAAATCACTGAGCATAATAATATCGCTTCCTTTAGGGCAAAGCTGGTGAAGAGATTTCAGTCCATGCTCTAAGGTTGTGTCATTATGATTGTCGTGATGAGTCAGCGCTGCATTATTGATTTCTATGACTTTTTGCAAAATACGCAGTGGAGCATGGTTGCTTGCACTTGGCTTAATCTCAATGACCTCTTTGCCAGTATCGATCACCGCGCCAATTCGATCTTTTTGAGCCACAGTAAGCCAGCACAGTTGGCTAGCAAAGTGTGCAAGTTGAACCGATTTCAGCAACAAGGTTGAGCCGAAAATCATACTGCTTGATAGATCCAAGAATAAAATGACAGGCTGTTCTCGTTCTTCAGAGAAAAGTTTGGTATGCGCTTTGCCCGTTCTGGCTGTTACACGCCAATCAATGCTGCGAATGTCATCTCCCGCTTGATATTGACGAACTTCAGAGAAATTCATCCCGCGACCTTTACGGTTGCTCTCGTGTTGGCCGTTAAGCTGTGACCAAAGGCTCTTGGCGGGAGGCAACCAGCGAAAAGACTGCGCTTTGTATTGCAGCAGCTCATCCAGATTTAACGTGACGCCGTCACTATGGTTGGGTAGTTGATTATTCATGCGCGTATCCCTATGCGCTGCCAACCAATGAAATAAGGTGTGCGATCACTTGGTTTGCGGTGACACCTTCAGCTTGTGCGTGGTAGCTGCGCAGTAGACGGTGGCGTAACACAGGGAATGCCATCGCTTGAACGTCTTGTGGCGTGACGTAATCTCGTCCTGCAAGCCAAGCGTGAGCGCGGGCACAACGGTCTAACGCAATGGTTGCACGCGGGCTGACACCCATGTCTAACCATTGATCAAGTTGGTCACTGTATTGCTTAGGTTGGCGAGTCGCCATAACCAGTCTGATGATGTACTGCTCAATGGTGTCTGCCATGTGAATGTTGAGCACTTCTTGGCGCGCTTCAAAGATCGTTTGCTGAGATATCTGTTGTGGCTGAGCTGATTCGTTACCTTGAGCCTCACCACGGTTGAGTCGTAAGATCTCAAGCTCGCTTTCCATATCTGGGTATTCAACCTCTAGGTGAAGCAAGAATCGGTCTAACTGAGCTTCCGGTAGCGGGTAAGTCCCTTCTTGTTCAATTGGGTTCTGTGTTGCCATTACCAAGAACAACTCAGGCAGCGCATAGGTTTTTCGACCGGCAGTTACTTGTTTCTCTGCCATTGCTTCCAGCATTGCCGCTTGAACTTTCGCCGGAGCTCGGTTGATCTCATCCGCTAGAATCAGCGAGTTGAAAATCGGGCCTGATTGGAAAGTGAACTCCCCAGTCTCAGGACGGAAGATGTCGGTACCCGTCAAATCAGCAGGTAACAGATCGGGAGTGAATTGAATGCGGTGGAAGTGACCCTCAACACAATCAGCCAATGATTTTACTGCGCGAGTTTTTGCTAAGCCGGGAGGTCCTTCAACGAGGATATGACCATCCGCTAAAAGGGCGATCATCAGTTGCTTAACGAGCTCTTTTTGACCAATGATTTGAGACTCTAGATAGTTTTGAAGGACTTCGAAATTTGTTTTGTGCATTTTGGACTCTCTGGGTATCCATTTGATTTTTATTTTGAGTATTGGTCACTGATTTCGAGGAAAAAGTTCCAGTACATTTGCGTAATTTATTTTTTCAAAATTGGAAATATTTACAAGTGGTTAGCTAAAAAAATCGTTAGGTTGTGATTATTACTATATCAATTGGTTTTTATATACAAAAGCTCGGCGGTGGGGAGGGGTTTGAGTTCGGTTGGGTCTCAGGGGGTGAGAACTAAAATTGACTCTCGACAATGCGGTATTTGCTTAGTTAATTCATGCTCAAGGTGAATATTTCTAATTGTTACATCATATTTGCAGTTTTTTGAGAAGAAAGTCTCTAGTTTTATTGGTTGTGGCCGATACATCACTCAGATTGTGCATTGCTTGTTGGAGTGCACTAAAAAAGTCCTGTTCAGGGTATACCAATAACGAGCGATTCTTTTTAAAGGTCCAAATATGTTTAAAACTAACTCTCTGAGTATCAAGCAAAAAGTTGTACTTGGAATTACCTTTGCGGTTCTTGCATCGACAGTGATTGTTGGCGCAATGGCACAACAACAAGCAAGAGATGTATTAAGTCATCGATTGATCGATATTGAACTTCCAGGAATGCTAGAGCGAATCAATGGTGAAATTGACCGAGAAGTCTCTCAGCTATTACTAGCGGCGGAGCAAATTGCTTCAAATGAATTTATTTCTGATGCTATCGAATCGACCGATCGCGATCCGGCACTAGAAAATAAACTGGTTAAACAGCTGAACAATGTTCGTAACCAGTATCAGTTGAACGATGCCTCAGTGGCGAACCGTCAAACGGCTTACTACTGGAACCAAAATGGTTTCCTGCGTCAGTTAAACCAACAGCAAGATGGTTGGTTCTTTGGCTTTACGCAATCTGGACAGCCGACCATGGTGAGCATGTTCCAAGAAGCCAATGGCGAAGTGAAGATGTTTGCTAACTATCAACAACCTTCTGGTTTGGCGATGTCTGGTCTATCAAAGTCGATGGATGACATGGTTAACCTGCTGAACGGCTTTAAGATTGAAAATACCGGCTTCGTATTCTTAACCGATAGCCAAGGTGATGTTCAAATTCACCGTGAGCGTTCTCGCAGTGACTCTTCACTTCAACAACTTTACGGTCCTCAAGCAAGCCAACTACTGAACAAGTCGGGTTTTAACCTGATTACCACTGAAAGCCAAGGCCAAGAGCTGTTCGTGGCGAGCTTGTATGTGTCTTCAATGGACTGGTTTGTTATTGGTGTCGTTCCGACTGGTGAAGTGTTTGCAGAGTTAGATGCGACAGCGCAGAAGATGCTGATCATGACTGCGGTTGTGGCATTAGTGTTTATCCTAATGGGCGTAGTTCTGGCGAACAGCATTACTCAACCGATCAAGCTTTTGGCTAAGCGTTTCGGCGACTTAGGTGAAGGCGACGGTGACCTTGCACAGCGTATCGAAGTGAAAGGCAACGATGAAATTGCACAGCTTTCAAAAGGCTTCAACGGATTCATTGAAAAGATTCACGAGTCGATGAAAGAGGTGTGTTCGACAAGCCAAGCGCTTCAAGTGGCTGCAGAGAGTGTTTCGAATAAAGCTCACATCACCCACGACAACAGCCAAGAACAGCGCGACCAAACCCTTCAAGTCGTAGCTGCCATTAACCAAATGGGTATGACCATCAGCGAGATTGCATCGAACGCGGCAACCGCAGCAGAAACGGCAACTCAAGCTTCAGGCAATACGGAAGTAGGTCGCTCTGTGGTGAACAAAGCAAAAGACGCGATCAGCCGTTTGGCGCAAGATATTGAAAGCACAGGTCAGGTAGTAGAGCAACTGGCTTCTACAACTCAAGACATCGGTTCTATTCTGGGTGTTATTCGTGATATTTCAGAGCAAACTAACTTACTCGCATTGAACGCTGCAATTGAAGCCGCCCGTGCTGGTGAGCAAGGTCGTGGTTTTGCGGTTGTAGCGGATGAAGTACGTAACCTAGCAAGCCGTACCGCAGATTCAACGGAAGAGATTCAAAAGATGATCAACCAACTGCAAAGCGATGCTAAAGATGCGGTAACGGCAATGAGTGCGGGTAAGGTGATTACCCTTGAAGGTGTATCGGCTTCGGATGAAGCGGTAGACGTGCTGAGTGGCATTTCAGACCGTATCGTTGATATCACAGACCGTAACACTCAAGTGGCAACGGCAACGGAAGAGCAATCAACCGTAGTTCACACCATCAACCAGAACATTGAAGAGATTAACGCAATCAACGAAGTGACAACGAGCACGGCTGAGCAACTTGCTGAAGCGAGCCAAGAGCTTCGCGACCTTTCTTCTCGCCTAGATAAGATGGTTGGCTCGTTTAAGCTGTAATCTCTTTAAGCTTTAATTCCTTTAAGCTGTAGCATGGCTTAGAAAGAGACATAGACGAAGAGCTGGATTCATTTAATCGTGAATCCAGCTCTTTTTATTTACGGGGTTGTTTTCTTCTAACTGGCCTTAGCTTGATCTGGTTTCGGGCTTTGCACTTAATCGCTCTAGCATCACAGAGCGTAAATGAGTAAAATCTGATTAGGTTTAATATTTAGGTAAGTATCATGAGCGATTTTGAAAAAGAACTAGAGCAGATGACTCAAGAGATGGGCGATGAGCCAGAAGTAAAACTGCCATCAATTGAAGAGCAAAAAGCGATCGTTGCTGAATTTAAGCGACTAGAAGCGGAAGGCAAACTAACACCAGAAGTGTTAGAAAAACATTTTGGCCAGTTCAACAAAACAAGTGATACGCCAATCCACTAAGTTGATTTAGACAGGTTTCATGTCTGAAAGAAGTGATATTAGCGGTTGGGTTCATAGCCTAACTAACAGATAAAGGTCTAGCGCTTGCTAGACCTTTTTTATTGCCGCTAGCGAAAGACCGAGTGGCTGACTCATGAACTATTCAATGTAAGTGAAACTCGTATCCAACACATAAAAATATCCAGCACATAAAAAAATCCCCCTTACTGAGTAAGAGGGATTCGATATGGGCAAGTTATATCCTAAAAGGCTAAGCGATTAGTCTGTGCCGTATTCTTTGTACAAACGACGACATGCGCGGCCATCGCTGTGGAACAGGTGACAACGGTGCGCTGGAATACCAATCGCCAACTTGTCACCTGATTCGATTTTCAACGTGTCTGGCTGACGATAGATAACATCAGCATCGGCACTTTCAAGGTTTAGGTAAACCTGAGTTTCGTTACCTAGTTTCTCTACCATCATCACGTCAGCTTCAATCGTCGCGTCACCTGATTCAGCAGACATCAAGTGTTCAGGGCGAATACCCAGAGACATACGATCACCAGCATTAACCGTCGTCCCGTCAACAGGAATCCAGAAAGTCATGCCATTAGAAAGTTGTACCAATACGCGTTCTGCTTCAGCTTGTTCAATGTGTACCGACATGAAGTTCATCTTCGGTGAGCCAATAAAGCCAGCAACGAAACGGTTTTGAGGGTAGTGGTAAAGGTCAAGCGGCTTACCGACTTGAGATACATAACCACCATCCAGAACAACGATCTTATCCGCCATTGTCATCGCTTCCACTTGGTCGTGGGTAACGTAGATCATGGTACAACCCAGTTGACGCTGTAGCTTGGTGATTTGCGAACGCATTTGAACACGTAGCGCGGCATCTAGGTTTGATAAAGGCTCATCAAGTAGGAATACGTTTGGTTGAGAAACCAGAGTACGACCAATCGCAACACGTTGACGTTGACCACCAGAAAGCGCTTTAGGTTGGCGCTCAAGAAGGTGACCAAGCTGAAGGATTTCTGCAGCATGTTCAACGCGTTTGTCGATCTCAGCTTTATTTGCGTTTGCTAGCTTAAGACCGAAAGACATGTTGTCGTATAGGTTAAGGTGAGGGTAAAGCGCATAAGACTGGAATACCATACCTACGCCACGCTTTGACGGTTCAACGTCATTCATGCGTTGGTCGCCAATGTACAAATCACCAGACGTAATGTCTTCTAGACCTGCGATACAACGTAATAGCGTCGATTTACCACAACCTGATGGTCCAACGAATACTACGAATTCACCTTCGTTGATGTCTAAGGTTACGTCCTTAGAAATCTGTACATCACCATATGATTTATAAACGTTTTTTAACGTGACACTCGCCATCTAGCTTGTCCTCGATCGATCAAATTTTAAGTTTTACTGCTTATCATTATAAGAAATTTTTGGGTCAGCAGTAACTGTAGGAATTGGTAAGTATTGAGTGAGTAAGAAAAAAGTGGGTGAGACTTGGCTTCTTTAACCAAGCCCACCCGTCATAGCCAAACTGATGCCCATTTCCCCCACATCCAGCTAAACCTCCCCCGTGATTCAATCACAGATTTAGCTCGATGCTAATATAAGACACCAGCGGGCAGTGAAGCCAACTAAATGAATAATGCGTCAACGCATAACACTTGCCGGTAAAGGGTTCTTACTATCCACTCTTGGATGAATGCAGTTTCGGTGAATTGGCGTAAGGGTACATCCTCCTAATGGAAAATTAACTAGGGGGAGTAGGAGGGGAGGAGTAGATAAATGGGGTTATTAATAATTGGCGATCCAGTTCAAATAAATCCACCACGTAACGGTGATGTTGATCACGATGAGTATACGTTTTGTGATTGCAGTCTCTAATCTGACCGGATGGCGATCACGAATTTAAGCCATAATAGCTAGGGCGTAGTGGCTAGGATGATGAGCTAGGGTCTGTTTTCTCAGATCATAACCTCCGAAAACTGGCTCGTCTTGGTAGATGTGCCCTACGTATAAATATAAAAAGGATATTCACATGAAAAACGCTCTAAGCGCTGTAGCTCTAGGTACAATAGTTGCTCTGGGTTCTTTTGGTGCAAATGCTGCTATCGAAGAAGGACAACTAACAATCTGGGTAGGTGGTGACAAAGCTTATGAAGGCATGGCTGAAGTAGGTAAACGCTTCGAAGAAGATACTGGTGTTAAAGTAACCGTCGCTTTCCCTGACAAGCTAGAAGAGAAATTCCCTCAAGTAGCAGCAGCTGGCGATGGCCCAGACATGATCTTCTACGCACATGACCGTTTTGGCGGCTATGCAGAAGCGGGACTTCTTGTTGATATCAAACCTTCTAAAGAAACTAAAGAAGGTATCGTAGACTTCGCATGGGACGCTGTTTCATACGAAGGTAAAACAATCGCATACCCTGTTGCTGTTGAGTCAGTTTCGCTAATTTACAACAAAGCGCTTGTTCCTAACCCACCTAAGTCTTGGGAAGAAATCCCAGCACTTGATGCTGAACTTAAAAAAGACGGCAAGAAAGCAATCATGTGGCCTCTACGTGGCGGCGCTTACTTCACATGGCCTTTACTTGCAGCTGACGGCGGTTACGCATTCAAACAGACTGCAGAAGGTTACGACATTAAAGATGCGGGCGTAGCGACTGACGGTGTTCAGAAGTCTCTAGGTTTCATCGAGAAGATGGTACAAGACAAAGTTATCTCTGCAGACATGGATTACTCAGTAGCTGAGTCTGAATTCGTTGCAGGTAACGTTGCAATGACAATCAACGGCCCTTGGGGTTGGGAAAACATCAAGAAAGCTGGCGTAGATTACGGCGTAACAACACTACCTAAGTTCAACGGTAAAGCGTCTAAACCTTTCGTTGGTGTATGGGCAGGTGGTATCAGCACTGCGTCTCCAAACCGCGACCTAGCTGTTGAGTTCATGGAAAACTACCTACTAACAGATGAAGGTATGAAGAGCCTGAACGACGACAAGCCACTAGGCGCTGTTGCTCTTAACTCTTTCCAACGTCAACTAGACAGCGATACTCGTATTGCAGCAACAATGGACAACGCGATGAACGGTGAAATCATGCCTAACATCCCTCAGTTCACAACATTCTGGTACAGCATGGAAGAAGCGATCGGCAACGTAGTTGACGGCCGTCAATCAGTAGACCAAGCACTAAAAGCTGCTGAAGGTCGTATGGTTAAGTAACACCCAGGCACTACCTTTTAAGGAGAGGGTAACCTCTCCTTACTTTTCTATTTTTTTATCTATATCGCTAGCAGGTTCCTCTATGCAGTCAGTTCAAGGTACAGATGCTATCCCAGCACCATCAAGCCTTCCAGGCAGTAAAAGCGTCTTCATTAAATGGGGGTTGCTTGGTAGCGTTGGCTTAATAAACGGCTACGCTACAATTCTAATGTATTCTCGCGGTGAGCTCGCTTTTGCGCTGCTTACAGTGATCTTAACGGCTTTGGCACTTTACATTTTTGGTAGTAAAAAAACTTACGCCCACCGTTATATTTACCCAGGTATTGCCGGAATGATCTTGTTCATTCTTTTCCCATTGGCATACACCGTAGGGCTTGCGTTTACTAACTACAGCGCGAAAAACCAACTTTCTCTAGAGCGTACTCAAACCGTTCTTTTAGACCGTTCTTTCCAAAGCGGTGAGAGCTACCCATTTACTTTGTACAAGACAGATGACGGTCACCAGATCGTTGTAAAAGATGGCGATCAACTGTTAGCGACTGACGTATTTTCTCTAGACAATATGACAGAAACAGAGATGGACCTATCTGTTATTGAGTCTGCGCAAGGTGAAAAAGAGAAGATCAAAGCGATCATTCAAAACCGAGCAGCAATCAGTGGTGTTGATTTCAATCTACCTGACGGTGGTGACATCCGCATGAGTGGCTTACGTAAGTTTGCTTCTGTTGCTCCGCTTTACACGCTACAAGACGATGAAGAAACGTTAATCAACAATGAAACGGGTGAAGTTCTCAAGCCAAATATGGATGTGGGTTTCTACCAGCCTGTTGATGCAAATGGTGAGTTTACGGGTAATACCATCTCTCCAGGTTTCGTGGTTAGCATTGGTACGCATAACTTTGAGCGTGTATGGAAAGATGACGGCATTAAAGAACCGTTTATCAGCATCTTTATTTGGACGGTTATCTTCTCGGTATGTACCGTAGCGTTCACGCTAGTTATCGGCCTTGTATTGGCTAACATCGTGCAATGGGAAGAGTTGAAAGGTCGTTCTATTTATCGTGTTCTACTGATTCTGCCTTACGCCGTACCCGCGTTTATCTCGATTCTTATCTTTAAGGGTCTATTCAACCAAAGCTTTGGTGAGATCAACATGGTGCTCGAGAATATCTTCGGCTTAAGCCCGAACTGGTTCTCAGACCCTATCTTAGCGAAAACCATGGTGTTGATGGTTAACACATGGCTAGGTTTCCCTTACATGATGATTCTATGTATGGGTCTGCTTAAAGCGATTCCTGATGATTTATACGAAGCGTCAGCAATCGATGGTGCGAACTTCCTTGATAACTTCAAGCGCATTACGTTCCCATTGATGATTAAACCGCTTACACCGCTATTGATTGCAGCGTTTGCCTTTAACTTCAACAACTTCGTAATGATTCAACTATTGACGAACGGTGGCCCGAACATGATTGGTACTTCTGAGCCAGCGGGTTACACAGACTTGCTTGTAAGCTACACGTACCGAATTGCATTCGAAGGCGGCGGCGGTCAAGACTTCGGTCTAGCAAGTGCTATCGCAACGCTTATCTTCCTATTGGTTGGTGCACTAGCGTTACTAAACCTTCGTTTCACTAAACTGTCTCAAGATTAAGGAGCACGACAATGGCTATGGTACAAGGTAAAGGCCTTAAATACCGAGTGTGGGCAACGCATGCAGTGTTGTGGTGCTTCTTGGCAATGATTATCTTCCCACTACTGATGATCATCGCGATCTCGTTCCGTGAAGGTAACTTCGCAACCGGTAGTTTGATTCCAGATAACCCATCATTGGAACACTGGAAGTTAGCATTGGGTATGTCAGTAACGAACGCAGATGGCTCGGTAACGTCACCTCCGTTCCCTGTGCTAACTTGGTTATGGAACTCAGTGAAGGTTGCAGGTATCACATCGATTCTGATTGTGACACTGTCTACGACATCGGCTTACGCGTTCGCTCGTATGCGCTTTAAAGGTAAGAACACAATCCTGAAAGCGATGATGATTTTCCAAATGTTCCCAGCAGTATTGGCTCTAGTAGCAATCTACGCGCTGTTTGACAAACTTGGTCAATACATTCCGTTCTTAGGCTTGAACACACACGGTGGTCTAATCTTCTCTTACCTAGGTGGTATTGCACTGCACGTATGGACGATTAAGGGTTACTTTGAGACGATTGATAACTCTCTGGAAGAGGCAGCAGCCCTTGATGGTGCAACGCCTTGGCAAGCATTCAGACTGGTTCTACTACCGCTGTCTGTGCCAATCCTAGCGGTTGTGTTTATCTTATCTTTCATCGCGACAGTGGGTGAGGTGCCAGTAGCGTCTATCCTACTTACAGATGTGAACTCTTACACGCTAGCAGTAGGTATGCAGCAGTACCTATACCCTCAGAACTACCTATGGGGTGACTTTGCGGCAGCGGCTGTACTATCAGCACTTCCGATTACTATCGTGTTCTTACTTGCTCAACGTTGGTTAGTTGGTGGTTTGACGGCAGGTGGTGTAAAAGGATAAGCTGTACTCTATAAGAAAGAAAAAGAGCGACCGTTAGGTCGCTCTATATTGGCATTTTTATTACATCATTTGGTTTGGCCGCCGATCAGTAATAAAAATAACCCTCAGGTTACGCATAGCTGGCTACTAATCAGGTTCCTTACGCTATTAATGATTAGTGGTTTTTGTAACTCTAACCCAGGTATTTACTTGGGTTTTTTTATGCCTGCTACTTTTTGTTTTTTGTGTCAGCGTTACTCGTTAACTATCGCGCTCATATCTACTTTAAAACCCAAAGTTTCGAGTTACTTCTCTCCTAAATACCGACCACTTCATTTTGGTTACTTGTAGAAATGAACTAGTCTCACAAATCAGACACTCAGTATAAGTGGCTGTTGTACTATTGATATGTTGTGAATATTCCAATGCGTGATACTTCAATGATTTGTATGCAACAAAACCTGAAATTGCACTGAAAATGTATGGGTAAGCGAGAGGTAGTTACAGAATATCCAAGTGACATTCATGAGGGTTATGGAGGTAGGTTTATTTATGCTTCTGGTTTTTGGTGGGACTTAGAAGTTAGAACTCTTTACTAGAAGGAGCACAACCTAAGTGTTGCAACAACACATAGATACTTTCTTGATCGAGTGCCACGCGACGAAATAGATCGGCAAATGTCGGATCTCCACCGAAACACGTTTGGATATAGTGGTTGATTTCATTGCTGTCGTAGCCTTCGACGTACAAAGTTCTAACCCATTGGTACTCAACAGCCTTTAAATTGTTCAGTGTAGACTCGCTAAGAGTGGGGCGTATGACGCTCAAGAGTGGCTCCAAGAAATTCAAATGCATCTATTATGATTGGCGGTATTTAATCAGAGCAAAATGACGACTTTATTACAGTCAAAATAAATCAGTGAACAAGTGCCGATTCATTTCAACCTTTGGCTGGGTATCACGCTCTTATCGTCTGTATTGGGTGTGCAGCGGATTTGGCTGTGTAGAGCACGAAGGTATCAAATAGATCAATGCCAAGCAGGCGCTTGGCATTGTAATAAGGTTTTGTAGGGGGAGGGCAGCTGGTGGACCTTACTTAAGGTACTTCACGTGAGCTTCCATCTCTTCACCAATCTGTTTTCGCATGTTCATTAGGCGAATAGCCGAATCTCGTAATTCGATGTCTTCTGGCGTCTCTGGTATCCACTCTGGCACTTTAGTCGGATTACCATTCTCATCGACAGCGACCATAATAACGATACAGTGAGTTGTTAGGCGGTTATTGAGCTCTTTAGGGTCGCTTGCTTGCACGTCGATAGCGATATGCATTGAAGATGAACCTGTGTAAATGACCTTTGCACTTACTTCCACAAGGTTGCCTACATGAATTGGGGCAACGAATCGAATTCCGCCTGCATAGGCTGTTATACAGTATTTACCGCTCCAACCTGCGGAACAAGCGTAGGCTGCTAAATCGATCCACTTCATTGCTGCACCACCATGAACTTTACCACCAAAGTTCACATCCCCGGGTTCAGCTAAAAAACGCAGAGTAACGTCTCGTTTACCATCTTGTCGGCTATTGCTACTGCTCATCTATCTTCCTTCATTATTATTTTGCTGCGTAACATGCTTGTTACTTGCTAGTAACAATATACTTAAGATGACATAAGTTAAAGCGGATAATCTCATGGTTAAGACTATTTTTTTCAAACGGATGACGAACCGATGAATATTGATGGTTATTGAGTTTCAAGGTGAGAGATAAACACGGAAAGACAATCGAGAGTAAGCTAAAAGAAAGGGTAGATTGCAAAAAAAACACCTAGCGTAATGCTAGGTGTTTCTAAGCCTTTAGGTACTCATGTCGGTACCTTTTATTGTTTGCCAACTAACCGTTGCTTGTTTGGTTTAGTTAAGGTGACTTTATCGCAATTACCACTAAAGTGGTAGTTAAAACTATTTATTCTTCAGCTCACTTTTACTCTTTTATGAAGTATAGATCCTTCGCGTAGATATTTCCTTTCGGATTGTTGTTAGGGAAGCCTTTGAGTATATTTCGCACTAATCGTGTGTGATTTTAATGATATAAAGGTATAACTGCTGAAGAATAGCTGAGTAACGACTCATCGTGCTGATATAAAGTAAAGCGTTTAGACTAATCTTCCGTTTTACTCGCTTGCTGTAAGGGCTCATCATAGTATGGATTACAGTAGCCACTCTCATTTGCTGTGTGAAACGTGAGTTTGAATTTTTACCCTAATGTGAGCGTTGGGTAATGCGTTTAGCTTTGTTGAGGGAGAGGAGCCTCAAGCCTTGGTTTTCTTCTGATTTGAGCAAGAATGACACCTGAAATCACCATCACACCGCCAATGATGTGGAACTGGTTAATTTCTTCGCCAAGCCATGTCGCAGCTAATACGATCGCAACAACCGGAAGCAAGTTCATGAACATCGCGCTTGAGTCAGCACCAATGGTGTCAATCGCTTTCACCCACATCCAAGGTGCTAAAATCGAAGCGGCAACTGCGGCGTAAGCAATCAATGGGATCGCTTGTTGCGGTGGTAAAAGTTGTTCGCTGGTAAGCCAAAGTGGCGTAAGCATCGCGACAGCAAACAGACCCTGAATGTAAATCACCACCCAGCTACTGATTGGCATTTTCCAGCGTTTCAAGAGCACACAGTAAGAAGCATAAACAAAGGCCGCAATCAGCATATAGCCATCGCCTTGGGTCAATTCTTGATGGATGAAGAACAAAGGATCGCCTTTACCTAACATCAGAGCTAAGCCTGACAGTGACAACACACCACCCACAATACTCAAACTAGAAATGGACTTATGCAACAAAGGAACGCTCAGAAATACACTGATCAATGGGACTAAAGACGTGATCAAGGCCATGTTGGAAGCGGTTGTGGTTAAGCCTGCGTAGTAACCTAGAGATTGGTTCAACACCATGCCTAAAAATCCGAGGAACGCTAATTTCGATAGGTTTGGCTTAATGACAGCCCACTGCTTCATCAACGGGCGAATACAGAAAGGCGTGAGAATTAACATCGCAAAAAACCAGCGGTAAAAACTCATCGCGCTAGGTTCTATGGTGCTTGCAGCAAGCTTGTTGACGATTGCATTGGCGCCCCAGATACAGACTGTAAAAAATGGTAAGAGATAATGCATGTGAATTCCGTCGCAAATGAGTTGATGCGGCTAGTTTGACAGGTCGTTATACTTACAAGTATCTTTAGAAAGACATCAGGCGCGATAGGAAGACAAGTTTGAAAAAACACTCCAGAAACCTTCACCCATCCTTATCAATTGATAAGGCACCATCCAACGTATTTATGAATTTTGAAGCGTTTCTTTCGAACACTGAAACCCGAGTTCATAGCCACTCATGGGGACAGGTTCAATTGATCAGTGGCGGTATATTAGAGATGGAAGCGGAAAGCACCCGATTTCTAGCACCACCACATTTGGCGATTTGGGTACCGGCCGGGGTGATGCATTGCAGTTATAACCGTAAGCCTTTGGACTACTGTTCGCTAAATATCGCCCCAGAACTCACGCAACACCTGCCAGATAAAACCAGCCTTATAAAGATCACGCCGATTGTGTCTTCTATTATCGATGATTTTCGCGATCGTGGGATCAATGTTGCGGAAACCGAGCAAGACCAAAGGCTCGTTCAGGTACTGCTTGACCAACTTGCGCAGCGTGAGGTTGAACACCACTTCTTGCCTTCAACCGATAATAAGTATCTAGCGCCTATATTGGCTTCTGTTGAAGAGAACCCAACCGATGAAGTGACGCTGAAAGATTGGGCTGAACGTGTCCACACCACGGAAAGAACCCTTTCTCGCCACTGCCAGACCGAGCTTGGAATGAGCTTTACCGAGTGGCGACTACGAGTGCGCTACCTGTACTCAATGGACTTGTTAAGAAACGGCCAATCGGTCAAAGAGGTCGCTCTTACATTGGGCTATAACCAAGCAAGCCCATTTATCACCATGTTCAAACGTTACGCGAACCAAACGCCAGAGCAGTATAAGAACCGTTTGTTGTAGTTCGTTGTTGTTCCTAACAGAACGGATGTATTTGTTGTCAGATTTCACCTTTATTAATACAGGACTTAATACCCAGTCAACTCCATATAGCCAGACCCAGAATGAGAACCTTTGATTTCAATTGGCCCTTCCCAATAAGGAACCGACAGCGGCATTTTGGCATTTGGATTGAGTGCCGAGACGGTCAGTTCGATCTGTTGAGTTGGAATCGAAACTTGCCACTTTGTTGGGTAGTCACTCACGTCGATTTTAGTTTGCTTGATGGCGGTTAAGCTGATGTCTTGCTGCTTAATCGTGATGCCGGAGCCATCTTGATTCATCAACTTCGCATGGGAATAACTGGCTTTGCCTGTTGTTGAGTTTCGAAGCTGAAATACCACCAAACTGGTTTCATCACTCAGCCTTAGCGCAAACCAATCCCAACCTTGTTGCGAGTCGAGTAAAAACTGAGAGCTCCATTCTCGGTCTATCCAACCTGTACCGGAAACCTGATGAGTGACTCCATCAATGGTTACCTCACCCGATACATCAATGAATGGTTGGCTGTAGTAATAGGAAGCCACTTTGCCATCGCTACTTTTAGTGCTGTACCCTTGTTCGCCTTGCTTTTGATATGGCGCGTTGTTGGTTAACTTAAGCGAATATCCAAATTGATCCGAGTTGGCGACCAATGTAGCTGGGAACAGGTCATCGGTCGTCGACGTCCATTGCCAATCATCAAGATAGACCCGAAATGGCGAAGTGCTGACACCCGCCAGTTCAGCTTGGTCACGTGACCACTTTTCATCGGCGTAGTGCTTATCTTTAGTGGTGACTGCGCTGTGTGCCATGTAGATTTGCTGACTTTGCCACGTAGTTTCCTTGGTGCTATTGCCACTTTCATGTGGTGCAGCCGCAAAGCGGAACTGTGTCCATTGCACACCTAACACATTGTCTTCTTCATCAATTAAGTTTGCGGTTAAATACCACCATTCATGACGAAAATCTGGATGTGCTTGATGGTCGGCAGGGAAGGCGATGTCGATACCTTTAACTACCGGTGTGAATTGATCAGTCTCTTTTTGTGTTTCATCGTCGGTTTGTTTTCCAGTGCCAAGTATTGAGCCCATATTTTGAGCTGATGGTTGAGTGGATTCATCGCACCCTAAAAGGAGCAAGATGCCAAGTGTGAGAACGAAAACTCTCATTGTTCGATTCATCACAACACCTCACTCTGTAAACTGGATACCACGGGTTTGCTGACCAAACGCCACAGTGGAATCAAGGTCGCAATCACTGCCACTAAAATGGTGATGGTTGCGATGCTGAGTGCATCACTCCAATTCCATACGTAATTTAAGCTCCAACCAAAGGCGCGTAGGGTAACGATGTCCGTCAACACATAACCGACCATAGCGCCGAGTGGTAAAGCGATAACCAGAGTGAAGGCGACCAGAACAACGATTTGCCCGACCACCATCGCCATCAATTTTTTCTGACTAACACCGAGCGCATACAGCCTTGCAATGGCGGCTTTGCGTGCATCGAGCAACATGAAACAGGCGCAGAACAACCCAATCACCGCCACCATTAAAGTGACGCCATTAAGCGCCCGAGTGATAGCAAAGGTTTGTGAGAAGATATCTAAAGCGATCGATTTGATCTGTGCTTGATCGTAAAGCTGACTTGGGTGCAGATTGAGTTGTTGGCGTAGCTGTTCGTACACCACTTGTGGGTCGCCAGAGACTTTGATTCCCAAGCTGGTGGGTAAGTCAGTAAATCCGTTTTCGAACCAAAAATTAGGTGCAAGTAACACTTCGCCATTCGGTGAGCCATAATCGTGGAAAATCGCCCCGACGATGAGTGTTTTGTCTTGGATCGCGTCGAGCTTGAGTTGGCTTCCAAGGGACAAGCCGAGCTTCACTGCCGTAGGTTCGCTGATCGCAACTAATTCACCTTGGTAAAAGCGCGTCCAGAAATCATCAAGGTGGGATTGAAATACCATGGTTTGCTCAAGTGTGTCTTTGTCTTTGGTGCCGAGCAAAGTAGGTAAGCCCTGCAAGTTATCGTCGACATAATATTGCTTATAAACGGTTTCAACATTTTCAAACTGCTCTAACGCACGTTCCACATTCGCGATTTCACCTTGGGCAGGGCTAACGTAAATATCGGCATGTAAGCGCTGTTCAAGCCATTGCTTTAACGTGGATTCAAAGCTGCCGACTAAGGTATTCATTCCCATGTTAGCGGTGACGGCGAGAAGCAACGCCATCATGGCAAGTGAGAGAGGGGAGATAAGTTCACGCAGCTCAGCGAACAGATATTGTATTAACCCCGATTGGGTACGTTTTTCGCTCCAGTTCGCTAGCACGCTGAGTGTTTTGGGCAAATACAAAGGAATCGACACCACTAACACACCGAGCCATGCCATGGTGAAGCGATGATGTTCGCTCAGCCATAACCCTGCTAACGCGACAATGGTTAATACTGACCCGATAACAAACAGCTGATTTTCGTTAGACGTTTCCGGCGCTTGATAGAAACCGCCATGGGAAGAGAGGGGTTGTCGCACTCGCTGTTTAAAGTGCTGCCAACACGCGACAAGCGTTGCGGCTAGCGTGAGTAGCAGTGCCTGCACTAACCATTGCCACTGCCATGTGCCGGGAAGCAGTGTTGCACCATAAAGTTGCTCAAGCGTTATTGCGACGGTGGGATGTAGCCAATGGCTGAGTTGAATGCCGAGAATGAAACCAAGCGACGCGCCCAGTGTGACTAAAACAGTCAGCTCGACTAACAGAGCTGAAAATACGATGCTTGGCGCAATCCCAGCTTGTTGAATTTGTACCAACAGCCGATTACGCTTCAGTAAACTGTACTTCACACCATTGTAAGCGATGAATAGGCCAACCAAAAACGCCAACAGACTCATGGCGGTGAGATTGAGGTGAAAGCTATCGGTAATTGAACCCAGATCCGTACTTTGGTTGTTGGAAATCCATCGTCCTTGCTCGCCAATAAGGCTTTGCCATTTATCCTGAGGATTGCTCTTAGTGTCAAAAATAGCGATGTAGCTCAGTTGCCCTTGTTTGTTAAGCAGTTGCTGAGCGAACCCAATATCCATCAACATTCGGCTACCTAGCTGCCATTCATCTGGTAGCACTACCACTTGAGTGAGCACTTCATCCAAAGTGAGTGCGTCTACTTCTCCCAAGTTCTGGTGTTGTGATTGGCTCATCATCACAATGGGTTCACCCGCTAAGACTTGCGGCAAAGGTAAGGAATTGTCGAACAGGGAAATGTTTGGCTCTTTGGCTTGAGTATTGCTTTTTTCGTCGATGCGAGCGTGGCGAGCTCTTGAAGTGAGGGCGGCGATTAGCTCACTGCCTTGAACTGACCAACGTCGACCTTGCTCGTCTCTTACTCGCCCTTCTATAACAGGTAGCGCAGCGCTTAATCCACTTTGTCTTAAGCTGAAGTAGAGCGATTCCGGCAAATAGTTTTGCCCTGCTGGTGGAATGATAAGGTTCTGCGCTTGAGCGCTAAGTTGCTCGGTCGATTCTGCATAACTGCGCTTGGCATTGAGGTTGATGGCTTGCACTGCGACAAACAAGGTGACCGCTAACACAATGCCGATCAGAATCGCTGCGGCTTGCAATGGTGATTGACGATAGTGCGCCGCGAATAGATTCAGAGTCAGTTTGGTATGTGTGAGCTGGTTCTGAGCGAAGCCAGTTTGCTTCATTGAATGACTCACAACGTTGCTGCTCTTGGGGTTAGATCTACGTTCCTTAAACAACCATCGTCTAACACCAATTTTGTCTGCATAAAGCTGGCGCATTCTGGGCTGTGCGTAACCAAAAGCACGGCAGTGTTGCCTTGTGTAGTGATTTCACTCAGCAGTTTCATAACCTCTAACCCTGCTTTGTGGTCGAGGTTGCCTGTGGGTTCGTCGGCAAGCAATAGTTTGGGTTTATGGGCTAGCGCACGCGCTATTGCGACTCGTTGTTGTTGACCGCCAGAGAGTGCAGATACATGCCTATCGAGCAATTCACTGATGCCTAACGCTTCCACTAAGTAATCGCACCAGTCGCCCCATTTTTGTTGATTTAAATGGAGAGGGAAGGCGATGTTCTGTTTTACGTTGAGTGGGGTTAACAAGTTGAACTGTTGAAAGACAACGCCCAAATTTTGATGGCGGAATCGGCTCCACTGTGGATCTTTCCAATCTAATGAGTTCTCGCCATCGAGCCACAACTCACCACCAGATAGAGGTTCAAACCCCGCAATGATGTTCAGCAGAGTACTTTTCCCGCTACCACTCGCCCCTGTCAAAGCCACGCTTGCCCCTGTTGCCAAAGCGAAGTCGACATTTTCCAACACGCTATGAGTGTCTTTACCATCAACAAAGCTTTTGCTGGCATGTGTGAGTGTGACAATTGGGCTTTCCATTTCCTTTCCTTATAAACAAAACCTACCATCAAAAGGTGTCGTTACTTGTGGCAATTACTGAAGCGACAAGCTCTATAAAACTGTAGACAACAATTTGAAAAAGAAAGCGATTTATATCGAATAATTAATAACTTGTACTGCGAAAAGAGAGAAATAGATCAGTGTGAGGAGGAATACAGGTGTTTGTGGGAGCTTAGAGTCACCTCAGAGGCTTTTGGATTTTTCGTCAGATGGTTGGTGACCATGTTTAAGTGCAATAAATCATGGTTTAACGTGTTAAAGGTTTTCTTTATGAAAGTGTGTTGGGGGAGGGGGATAGTGCTGTTTCTCTAACTTGTTAATGCCCCCAAGTTTCTTAGAGTATTAATTCTCTTGTTTTTACCCACTTTAGTTAGCCAAGTTCAACTAATCATTGTTTCATGTTTACTTGGTGGATTCTTATTACTGTCTCTGTGCAGACATTTCGTGTCCTCCCCTCTCCTGAGTTATACGCTTTGGTCTAAATAGGCAAGTATTCGCAATATCATTCAATCTATGTAAGTGGTGATTACAAGCTGTTCTAACAATTATAATTCCTTATTAATGAATGACTGTTTTTATAAGTTTCGGGCATTTGTGTTTAATAGTCCACAATATCAGTCACAAATCGGTCAATAACGGGCTTGATGGCGATTTCGTCACAGTTTTGCCATTTTTTCATTGGTAAATTAATAATCAAGCAAGCGGGAGACCATTATGAGAAGCCTACAAATTGTTGAACTAATAAATGATCAAAGAAGTGCAACCGTCGAAGAAATAGCAGAAGCCTTTAATGTTTCTGTGGAAACCATTCGTCGAGATTTAAAAAAGCTTGATGAATCGGGCGCACTTAAAAGAGTTCATGGTGGGGCTATTAGTGTTCAAGAAATTGATGAAGGTCTTTCTTTTCATGCGCGTTCTAAGGACTATATAGAAGAAAAGGAATTACTGGTAAGCAAAGCGTTAGATTATATTAAAGAAGAAATGGTAATAGGTTTAGACGCAAGTTCATCGAGTTGGTGTCTCGCTCGAGAGATTCCAAATATCAGTTGCACTATTATTACCAATTCTCTTCAGAATGTTATTGCCCTTGAAGGTAAAAGTAATATTAATGTAATTTGTACTGGTGGCAGTTATTCCGAGAAGTACAGTAGTTTCTATGGTCCACTAGCAGTGGAGACACTGTCTAATATGTCTTTGGACGTCTGCTTCTTTTCCTGCGTTGGGTTTGATTATGACTCAGGAGTTTGGGATTCAAATGAATATAACTATCAAATAAAAAGAAGTTTTATCGATATATCTGATCAAGTTATTCTAATTGCCGATAAATCTAAATACAAAAAAAGAAGTCTTCTTAAAATATGTGATAACGAATCGGTAGATGTAGTAATAACTGATTTGTAATAACGTGAAACAAAATAAACTTTAAAATAAAAATAAATAATTTAATTAATAAATAAGGATATCTTATGAATGATACTCTCAATATAAGTTCGTCTGAAACACAGAGGAATAATAAAGTAGAGGTAATACCAAAGGAAATTAAATTTGCTTTTTGGCTACTATGTTGTTGTTTTGCCATGTGGGGTTTGGCAAATAACATGACTGATGTACTTATTGCACAGTTTCGAAAAGTATTTACTTTAACCGATATGCAATCCGGTTTGGTACAAACGGCTTTCTATGGCGCTTATTTTTGTTTGGCTCTTCCCGCTGCGCTTTTCATACAGCGATACAGTTATAAAGCCGGAGTGCTTTTGGGCCTTGGATTGTTTGCAACCGGCGCACTGCTATTTTATCCCGCCGCGCAAGCAATGGAATATTTACCTTTCTTGCTGGCATTATTTGTTCTAGCTGGCGGTCTCTCCATTCTAGAAACAAGTGCCAACCCATACATATTAGCGATGGGTCCTGAAGAAACCGCAACTCGACGTCTAAATATTGCTCAAGCTTGTAACCCTATTGGTTCGATCACTGGGGTGTTAATTGGCAAATTTTACATCTTATCGCAACTAAACCCTGCAACGGATAGTGAACGTGCGGCCATGGCTGCTGACGAACTAGCGAAAATTCAATCTGACGAACTGTACGCAGTAATGATGCCCTATATGGGCGTAGCAGTTGTTATTGCTTTAATTTGGCTATTGATTCTTAAAACTAAGATGCCGGCCGCAAAGGACACAAGTACTACCGGTGAGTCTACATTTGGTCAGGCGTACCGCTGTATTGTCAAGCGAAGCCACTTCACCAAAGGCGTGTTAGCTCAGTTTTTCTATGTCGGTGCGCAAATTGGTTGTTGGTCATGGACTATTCGTTACGTGATGCAAGAAGTCGGCGGTACAGAAGCAGAAGCATCAACATACCTACTGACATCTATTGTGATTTTCTCTGTCATGCGCTGGGTTTGTGTCGCGCTGATGAAACACATTGAACCACAAAAACTACTTGCTGCTTTGGCTGCGATCGCTGCGATTTTAGTCGCTGTAATCATGGTAGTGGGTGGGTTAGCAGGAGCTTATGCACTAGTCGGTGTGTCTGCATGTATGTCTCTGATGTTCCCGACTATTTTTGGGCTATCACTGAGAGATTTAGGGTCTGATTCAAAGTTTGGTGGAAGCTTCTTAATCATGGCAATCCTGGGTGGTGCACTGCTAACCGCCATCATGGGGCAAATCTCAGATGCAGCAGGCATTGGTGCCGCATTTGTTATCCCATTCATTGGCTTCGTTTACCTAGTGTACTACGGCGCAAAAGGTTACCAAGTAAAGAATTATCCACAGGGGCAGCATTAACCTGCCCCCTGAATTAAAGAAATAATAAGGAACATCAATGATGTCACAGTTAGTTAAAATCGGTATTCGTCCTACCATCGACGGTCGTCAAATGGGTGTACGCGAATCTCTTGAAGATCAAACTATGGGAATGGCTCAGCGCGCAGCTCATTTTATTCAAGAGAATATTCGCCATGCTAGCGGAGAGAAAGTGGAGTGTGTCCTTGCCGACTCTTGTATTGGTGGTGTAGCAGAATCTGCTGCGACGGCTGACAAATTTAAACGTGAAAATGTGGGCCTTGTACTGACAGTAACACCGTGTTGGTGTTATGGCACAGAAACCATTGATATGGACCCGCATACACCAAAAGCCATCTGGGGTTTCAATGGTACTGAGCGTCCAGGTGCAGTATACCTAGCCGCCGCGATGGCAGGCCACTCACAAGTGGGTTTACCGGCATTCTCAATTTACGGCAAAGAAGTGCAAGACGCAGGAGACGAGTCAATCCCAAGTGACGTACAGGACAAGATTCTTCGCTTCTGCCGTGCAGGTTTAGCCGTCGCGTCAATGCGCGGTAAATCTTATCTCTCGATGGGCTCTGTATCTATGGGCATCGCGGGCTCTGTGGTTAACCCTGAGTTCTTCCAGAAGTATCTGGGCATGCGTAATGAATATGTCGATATGACAGAAATCAAACGCCGTTTGGATCGAGAAGTCTATGACAAGAAAGAGTTTGAACTGGCACGTGCTTGGGTACGAGACTGGTGTAAAGAAGGTAAAGATTATAACGGCACCCCTTTCACCGAAGAGCGTAAAGCAGAGGATTGGGATACCGTCATTAAGATGACCATGATCATGCGCGATTTGATGCAAGGCAACCCAAAACTTGCAGAGCTAGGCTTTGGTGAAGAATCGCTAGGACACAATGCTATTCTGGCTGGCTTCCAAGGTCAGCGTCATTGGACCGATCATTTGCCCAATGGCGATTTTTCAGAGGCCATCTTGAACTCCTCATTTGATTGGAACGGCATTCGTGAACCAATCTGTGTGGCAACAGAAAACGACGCGTTGAACGGCGTAAATATGATGTTTGGTAAGCTACTGACGGGTGAGGCTCAGGTTTTCCATGATGTTCGTACCTACTGGTCTGAAGATGCGGTAGAGCGTGTGACAGGGACCCGCCCAGATTCCGGTTTCTTGCACCTGGTTAACTCTGGCTCAGCAGCGCTCGATGGGGCAGGTAAAGCGAGAACAGCTGATGGTAAGCCGGCGATGAAACCGCACTGGGAACTGACACAAGCCGACGTTGAAGCGTCTCTAAATGCAACGAAATGGTGCCCAGCCATTGAAGAATACTTCCGTGGGGGCGGCTTCTCGTCTCAGTTCCTAACTGAAGGTGGCATGCCATTTACTATGCATCGAATCAACATTATCTCGGGTATTGGTCCAGTGCTGCAAATTGCTGAGGGGCACTCTATCGAACTGCCAGAAGATGTTCATAATACCCTAAATGAGCGCACTAACGCGACTTGGCCAACGACCTGGTTCGTCCCTCGCTTGACTGGCCAAGGCGCATTTAAATCGGTTTATGACGTTATGGCAAACTGGGGCGCTAACCACTGTGTTATCACTTCAGGCCACGTTGGCGGCGATTTAATCTCTCTCGCTGCAATGCTGCGTATTCCGGTATCGATGCATAACGTGGATAGCCAAGACATCTTTCGTCCGCATACTTGGTCTGCATTTGGTCAGGATGTTGAGGGACAGGACTATCGCGCTTGTCAGAACTTCGGCCCTATCTATAAGTAATTCAATAGGTAACTAATTTTGCCTGCCCCAACTTGGGGTAGGCCTTAAAGGGGTGAGTTATGTCGATTGCTATTATTCTTGATTGCGGAGCCACCAACGTCCGCTCTATTGCGATTAACCAGCAAGGTGAAATTGTTGCGTCGCACTATATTGCTAATGAAACGCTACAGAATGGCACTAAACATGTTTGGGATTTTCAACAGATTTGGAAAAAGCTTGTTGAGTGTTCAAAGCAGGTAACGGCTCAAATTAATTCGACGGATATTGTTGCCGTTTCTGTCACTACCTTTGGAGTGGACGGGGCGCCCTTCGATAAAGATGGAAAGCAGATCTATCCCATTATTTCTTGGAAATGTGCTCGTACCGCGCCTGTGATGAGCCAGATCTCGCAAGATATTGACCGCGATGAACTGTATTTGACCAACGGCATCGGGGATTATTCGTTCAATACCTTATTCAAGCTTAAGTGGTTGAAAGACAACGAACCAAAAGTCTATAGCAATATGGATAAGTGGGTGTTTATTTCGTCGATGTTGACACAAAAGCTGACGGGCGAATTAACAACCGATCGAACGATGGCTGGCACGTCGATGATGACGGACCTAGACAGCGGTGACTGGAATGAAGGGGTATTACAGTACCTAGAGCTGACGAAGGCGCACTTTCCTCCCATGGTTGAAGCGGGCGAAATAGTGAGTTGTTTAAAAGACGATGTCGCCTTCCTGCTTGGCATTCCAAACAGAGTTCCAGTGATTTCAGCAGGTCACGACACTCAGTTTGCTTTGTTCGGCTCTGGTGCCAAAGAGAATCAGTCTTTCTTAAGCTCAGGGACTTGGGAGATCTTGATGGCTCGTTCGCCACGTCCTCAGTTAAAACCTGACTATCTCAAAGAGGGCATGACAACAGAGCTTGATGCTAAAAATGATTTGTTTAACCCAGCAATCCAATGGCTCTCTAGTGCAGTAATGGAATGGGTCGCCAACACCTACTTTACGGATATTGCCGAGAGCAGCAGTAAATACGCGGTGATGGTTTCGGAAGGGGAAGCGGCCCCTATCGGTGCAAATGGCGTTAGGTTCGATCCATCCTTTTTACTTGGTGGTGACGGTAAAGGAAATGGTGCGATTACTGGCCTGTCCATTAATGCCACAAGGGGCGAGATATACCGCGCCGCTCTAGAAGGACTGGCCTTCAAACTCAAGAGCAGTCTGCACTATCTTTCCACGACTTGTCGCTTAAATACCGAGTGTTTAATAGTGGTGGGTGGTGGGTCTAAAAATAGACTGTGGAACCAAATAAGAGCTGACGTTGTTGGCATCCCTATCCATGTGGTTGAACAGCCTGAAGCCACAGTGACGGGGGCAGCGATGTATGCCTTTGCAGGGGCTGGGGTATTTATTGATGCCAATCATGCCCAAGAAAATATGAAGCCTGCTTACCAAGTCATCACCCCGTCTGAGAGCCGTGAACAATACGCCCAGTTATTGGAGGAAATACACAATGCTTAAAGGAATCCATCCGGCAATAAGCCCAGAACTGCTTGCCGTATTAAGTCGAATGGGGCATGGCGATGAAATTCTGTTTGCCGACGCCCATTTTCCTGCGGAGACGTTTGGATCGCATGTGGTGCTAAGAGCCGATGGCGTGAATATCGATACGCTGTTAGAGGGCACAATACCGCTATTTGAGCTCGACGTGTACTGCCAAAGCCCGCTGATCATGATGCAAGCAGTAGAGGGTGACCAGCTCGACCCAACAGTTGAATCGAAATACATGGCGGCAATCACAAAGACCACGAAAGACAAGCCTGCATTAGAACACATGGGTCGTTTTGATTTTTACGACCGCGCCGAAAAATGCTTTGCAGTTGTACTGACGGGCGAAACCGCTAAATACGGAAACATCATTTTAAAGAAAGGCGTAACGCCAGCTTAAGGAAGTAATACGATGACAATAACAAGAAATGAACTAGCACAAGACATTATCGATACATGCTTAGAGATGACTAAGCTGGGATTAAACCAAGGCACCGCAGGTAATGTCTCGGTGCGCTATGAAGGTGGTTTATTGATCACTCCAACGGGTATTGAATATGAGAATCTGACACCGGAAAAGATCGTTTTTGTAAGCGAATCCGGAGAATTTGAGGAAGGCAAAATTCCATCAAGCGAATGGGCTTTCCACCTAACCTGCTACCAAGCGAGAGAGGATTGCCATGCCGTTGTTCACAACCACGCCATTAACGCGACAGCAGTGTCTATACTCAATCGTCCAATCCAGGCGATCCACTATATGGTTGCAGCATCGGGCGCGGCAGAAATACCTTGTGTACCTTATGCTACCTTTGGCTCTCCTAAGTTGGCTGATTATGTAGATGCTGGCATTCGTCAAAGTAAATCTATTCTTCTTCAACATCATGGCATGATCACCGTTGGTGAAAATCTGAAGAAAGCATTGTGGTTAGCACATGAAACCGAGGTATTGGCTGAGCTTTATCTCAAGTGTGCAGCGATTCAGCCAGACGTTCCAGTGCTTCCAAACCAAGAGATGGATCATGTACTCGATAAGTTCAAGACGTATGGATTGCGAGTTGAGAAGTAATTGATATCGGCCCGATCCGTCGGGCTCTTACCGTAAAGGAATGACTATGGTGTTTGCATTAAATTTACCAAAACTATCATTATCCGGCGTAGGTGCGGTGGCAGAATCTGTTGCAGTGTTGGACTGTCGACCCGTAAAAAAAGCAATGATAGTGACAGATAAAAACCTTATTGAATTGGGGATATTAGATTCTCTTTATTGTGCACTCGATGATAAAGGGTTCGATTATGTCACCTTTGATAAGGTCACCCCTAACCCGACCGTTAGTTTGGTTAATCAAGGTGCTGAGTTTTACCAACAGAGCGGGTGCGATTGTTTGATTGCGGTTGGTGGCGGTAGCCCTATTGATTGTGCGAAAGCGATTCGTATTGTCACATCAAATGAAGGCGAAATCACCGATTATAATGGGGTCGGCCTGGTTAAGAATAGCGGTGCGTTCTTTATTGCTATTAATACAACGGCGGGAACAGCGGCGGAGATGACGTCCAATTCGGTGATTACCGATGAGAAGAATCTCGTTAAGATGGTGATCGTCGACACCAAACAGATTCCAGATGTTGCGGTTAACGACCCATCATTGATGGTTGGTTTGCCTGCCTCTGTTACCGCTGCAACGGGTATGGATGCGCTGACCCATGCCATTGAGTCGGTTGTGACTCCTGGCGCCCATCGTTTAACACTTCCGACCGCACTCGAGGCGGTTAAGCTAATTGCCAAATGGCTGCCTATGGCAGTAAAGGATGGAGCGAACATAGAAGCTCGGTCGGCACTTGCTGATGCGCAATTTTTAGCGGGGATGTCGTTCAACTCAGCCGGATTAGGCGCGGTTCATGCGTTGTCACATCAGCCTTCGGCAACACACAACCTAGCGCATGGCGTTTGTAATGCTATCTTGCTGCCTGTGGTGAGCGCATTCAATGCTCAAACGATTCCAAGTGCGTTTAGGGAAGTAGCTGAAGCGATGGGTGGGGATACGTCTCAGTTAGACGACACTAATGCAGCCCTATTAGCGGTGGACCTGATTTGCACGTTGTCTCGTGAAGTGGGTATCCCTTCTGGGCTGGCTCATCTTGGGGTTAAGCATGCGGATATTGATGGTTGGGTTCAAAAAGCCATGGATGATGTTTGTATGGGAGGCAACCCAAGAACGTTGACCAGTGAAGACGTTTATCACCTTTACGAGTTGGCGTTATAGCAACCGTGTAGTGGTACTGTAGTGGCTGAGTGAATTTGGCCACTTGATTGGAGGTTTGCAATACTTGAAGTGATTCATAAATCACTAATTTAGGAAACTCGCTGAGAAGATTTTGTCCAACTATGAGTTGGCCTTTGCAGATCATTCATCCAATATTAACCGTTTTATTCA
The DNA here is from genome assembly GCF_041439145.1 of Vibrio sp. 1F255. Lineage (NCBI taxonomy): Bacteria > Pseudomonadati > Pseudomonadota > Gammaproteobacteria > Vibrionales > Vibrionaceae > Vibrio > Vibrio sp. 1F255. The sequence continues at coordinate 60,373 of NZ_JBGONQ010000019.1, forward strand.
GTACAGATGTGGTGTTGGAAAATGGGAACAAAAACGACCTAACCACGCTCTAAGCGTCGTTAAGTCGTTATTGGTTTGAGGTCAGGGATTAATTGAGCGCTTCAATCAGAGTGATTTCGCGTTTGATCTGCTTACTCTCTTGCTCAGTTGCTTGCGCCAGTTTCTTTTCGCGTGTGGTTATGGCAGCTTGTTTCGCTTCGTCAGATTTGAACATCAGTTCTTTTACGTTGATAGAAGCGATGTTTGTGTAGCGGCCATCGTCACTGGTCGGGATTGATATGGTTTCATCATTAATCAATGACTTCACTATCTCTCGTTGTTCATTATAACGGCTTTCTAAACCAGAAAGTGCCCATCGTTGTTGAGGTTTACCTTCATACTGACCGTTCCTTTCTTCTTTAAGATATTTGATGGTCATATTACGGATTGTGCCTGCTTCTTCTCCATACTCTGCTTCCGTATCAAAAAGTACAGGGAACGATTCGCCTTCTAGCACGCCGCCTTTCTTGGTTAGATGACCCATTCGATAGCTATTCATACCAATACGGATTTCTGTTTGATCTGTAACCGGAGTGCCATCTGCAAACGCGAGGTTGGTGATGCGGGTACCTGCAGGTTGAGTGAGGTCGATGGTATAAGTCACGCCCGCGAAGAAGTCATTGGTCGAATATTTTGAAGCTCTACGTTCAGGGTTAAAGCTGTAGGTCACATCGCCAGGTTGTACTGAGTTGAAGTAGCCTGCAGACCATTCCATGTAGGTTCTCAGCTCTTTGCCTGTCATCTGATAGACAGTGATTTCGCCACCTGCGTATTGGTAGTTGTACGCGATGTCTTTGGCTTTGATTGGGCCAACATCGAGCTCTGCATTGTCGTTGTCTATTTGAAGTGCAATGACATTGGCTTTGGGTGCATAGAAGAAGCTCGCTTCTTGGAATAGCGCACTGATGCCTGTGTCTTGAACATGGACTTGAGGGATACCGCGGATTTCGTTTTCTGGGACTAAATCAACGCCGGTAAGTTGAGCGACAGGTCTGTTCGCCATTTCTCGGAGTTGTTTGTGGTAAGGCTGGTATAACTCGTCCATATTCTCATCAGAGTCGATACCTTTAATTTTATAGGTGAAGCTGTCTTTGTTGACGAGAGTGAATGTGCCATCGCGCTCTTCAAATTGAAGATCGATACGAGATAGGGCGCGGCCATATCTGTCGGGTTCAGTAATAATAACGCCATTTACAACGGCTTTATCGATGCGAGTGTGCATGTGGCCAGCGACGATGGCATCAAGCTCTGGGTTTGCATTGGCAATGTCGGTGACACCGGTGTCGGCAATGTCATTCTCGTTCTCAATTCCCATATGGGCAACCAATATGATGGCATCCACTTTATCATCAATCTCTTTGACGATTTTCTTCACTTCCAAGGTTGGATTAGTGAAAGTGACGCCTTCTAAACGGTTGGTACCTTGCGCAAAGACCTCCGTCATTGGGGTATCCATTCCGATCACGCCGATCTTAATGCCACCGCGTTCTAGGATGGTGTAACCAGGCAGGAATGGGTTTCCGTTTTTGTTCTTGATGTTGCCACCGAGAGACTGCCCTTTAAATTGGGTAACGGCCCTGTTGAGGGTTTTGAGGCCAAAGTCGAATTCGTGGTTACCTAAAACCCACACATCGTATTTCATGTGATTAAAGCCAAGCATCATTGGATCAACGGGCTCGTCTTTGAAGGTTTCTACGAAGTTGCCTTGGATGGTATCGCCAGCGTCGACAAGGATAATGTTAGATTGCTCTTTGCGGATCTCACCAACTTTGGTCGCGATTTGGCTCAAGCTACCACGAGTGTTGAGTTTATCTGCCGCGTAATCCCACGCCATAAAATGACCGTGGATATCTGAAGTACCCAGTATCGTGACATCGTGTATATCGCCATCAGCTGCAAAGGTGGGAAAGGCTAGAGAGAGTAGGATGGCGCTTGATAGTATGTGTCTTTTCATAAGTATGTTCACATCGTGGTTTTAAGTATGACGCTACCATATAGAATCGAGGTTATCTTATGGGTGATCAGTATCATATTTCTAATGATATAACTAATTGATGTTTCAAATAAATGTGATTCATGACCATCTCGTAACCACTTAAGTTATGGAGAAATGCACCACAACTCTTCGCTATCTTTTCAATCTTCGATTTCTTTAATCAAACTTCCTAAGCGATGGTGTATTAACAAGCACGCTTGTAAGCTGTTGAACGTCTTGCCTGTTGAAATAAACAAGGTATATATCGTCCAACTCTCACTTACTGTGGCAGTAAGATGATCTTGCCCTCTAGGCGTGTGGTTTTCGATTCAATGAGATCAATCGCGGTTTGCACTTCATCGAATGGTAGATAGCGGTCAACGTCGAGCTGAATGTCGTTTGTGATGAAGTGATCTAGCATGGTCGTGAACTTATCACGGCGAACATCTTTACCTTCTGCTTCCTCCCAATAACGCAAGAAGAAGGTGCTGAAATCGATGTGTTGGTTTTTCGCGTACTCAAAGAAGCGTGGCTCGTAAAAATCCAACGACAGCGTCCCATAGTTGATAAAGCGCCCGTTGTTGCCAAGGGTGTGAACAAGATCGGTTCCGGGTGAGCCGCCAATCGCATCAAAGGCAACGGTTGGCATAGGCAAGCCTAATGCCTTAATTTGAGAAACTAGATCAGCGTTCGCATCTATCACCCAACAGGAAGTGGCAGGGTATTGTGTCTGCTGTGATGTAACGACAATGATGTTGAAGCCGAGTGATGCTGATAACTGGGAGAAGATCTTACCGATGGCTGAACTGCCCGCGTTGATGATCAACACATCCTCTTGGGTCAGCTTGGCTATTTCTGTCGTTAGCACCCATGCGGTTAGCGCATTAATGTACAACTGACAGGCGTAGCCATTGTCTAAATGTTGAGGAATTTGGAACAGATCATCTGGTGATACATCGACATAGTTCTGCCATGTTCCACTGGTTGCCACAAGCACTCGTTGATTCACTATAAACTCAGCACTGCTGGATTCTACAATCCTTCCTACCGCTTCAAATCCCGGTACTCTCGGCGGCTGATGGCTATGTTTGTATTGGCCCACACCATAAATCGACAACAGATCACTAGGGTTGATGTTAGTCGCTTCAATTTGTACGCGAACTTTATCTTTGTCTAGTACCCCTAAAGCGACATGTTCTAACTTGAGAGATTCTTTTGGCTGACCGAAACGGAACTGGCTAATTCGGGTATTTTGCTTAGTGTCAGTCATAGTTTGGGCACCTTTATGGATTATGAGTACTGCATTGATTTTAAGTGTAGCGTGTTCATAAACAACCTTGGGTCGCTAATATTGCTTAACATAGCTGGCGTCGGTAAACAGTCGTCATCAACGTAGTCGACATAGTCTGCCGCCGAATCGAAGATCAAAATATCCAAAGCCAAACGATCCAAGCCATATCGGCCTCGGTGGATCATATCCGCTGAAAACACCAATAAGTCACCTGCGGCTAACGGTATCTGCTTACCACCAGAGATGTCATCGCTGCTCACTTTGCCGTTTTCTTCTTGGCGAACATTGTACTCTTCTTCGTTATCCCAACGTTTGTGCGTGCCGGGGATAAGTTCCATGCCGGGCTCATCAAAAAGGGGCACTCGCAGATGCAATACTTGGGTTTCCATGATGACTTTCATCTGGTCATCAATGTCGTAGTCGTATTGACAGTCGCGATGCCAGAAGTCTTTTTGCTGCGGGTTTACTGGGTTGAAGAACAGCTGTGTATTCATGAATGCCGGCTTGTTCGGAATCACCGCATCAACCACATCCATCACTTGTTTCGAGCTTATGAAGTCGAAAAGCACGCTTCTATCGTCGGCAGGCAAATACTCGCTTCCCGTAATTAAAGACGAGTTAAATGCTTCTTCTTTATAGAATTCTTCGTTGTCTGCTTTCCATGATTCATGAAATTTCAGCACGACTTTTCTAAGCGATGCAATTTGAGCTTCATTGAAATAATTTCTGATAACAAAGTAACCATGTTCGTCGTAACGGTCACTTAATTGTTGGCTGTTTTCTACCACTGACTACCTTCGTTCATTCTTTGCTGTATAATAACTAAGGTCAACAGCCCTAGAGATTTCTTGGGCGCATAATGCCAGACAGTCGTCATTCAACCAAGTAACGAGTGCAGAAGCCTGTAGATTCAGTGATGCGATAAAACTCTATGGGGGCGAGTGTTACATGCCTATCCATATCATGGACTCATGCGATAAAAATCTCCGCATATGTGATCTACCCCCTTTTTTTATAAAATAAAAAGATTCACATGGTGAATGTTTTTGTGGTTTGCATGATTATTGACCATGTTGAAATTTGGTTGCGTATGGAAGATAGAAAATCATGGATGGTTTTTCGCTGGATATGAGAACACTTAATTTTATTATTATTTTGTTCTCTTTCATTTACTGTATTGGCTTGTTGTTATTTCAATTCACTCAACAGTCCATTAAAGGGCTTTCAATCTTTTCCATTTCAATATTTGTTATCGGAACTGGGCCGTTGATGTTGAGCCTAAGAGGGGAGTTCCCTGATTGGGTCACCGTTATTGGTGCCAATATGGTCATTGCGCTTGGTTTTCATCTCGCCTTGTATAGCTTATGTCTGTTTCGAGAATACTCTCTCAAATGCACCTACCTCAGTAGTCTAATGATGTTGGCTCTTTTGCCATGTTTTATTTACATCACGTTCTATGAGCCTTCCATAAAGGCTCGAATTATCCTCATTAGTTTATATCTGGCTTTTGTGACTCTTTGCACTGCCTTTGCGGTATTAAAGGGCCGGCGTGATGACTTGACCCTAGCAACTCGGATGATGGCCTTGTCATTTACGATATATGGCGGGTTTATGGTTTTTCGAGTTGTGGTGACACTATTTTCCGCTGAGCTCCAGGATTTCATGGTGGCCACTCTCATTCATCAACTTGCCTTTTTAGTGAGCATCGTTCTTATTGTGTCGATGAGCTTTACAATGCTCTGGTTGATTAATGCAAGGTTGCTTAGGTCTATTCATGACCTGTCTTACAGCGACCCTTTAACGGCACTTGGAAACCGCAGAGCTTTAGATGAAATGGTTCCAGTCGTCATGAAGCAGGCGGGGACTGCACCTGTTAGTGCCATTATGATGGATATTGATAACTTTAAGTCGATCAATGACCAACACGGACACATTGTGGGTGATCTCGTGATCAAGTCTTTTGCTGAAATGGTTCAAAGTGCAATCAAAACATCGCCAACAGCCAGTGCGTTTCGTTTTGGCGGAGACGAGATAATGATTTTATTGCCCAATGTTAATTTCCTACAAGCACAGGCTATTGCTTGTAAGCTGCGATTATCTATTTCAGAGATCTCAGCCGTACAAGGGAATGAGATGTTTCTGACGTCGAGTTTCGGTGTCGCTCAGCTTCACCCAGATGAGAATTGGGATGGGTTTATTACTCGAGCCGACAAAGCGTTATATCAAGCGAAAACAAACGGTCGCAATATGACTTCAATTTGTCCTAGTCATATTAACGAGATCGTCACTGCCACATCACCAATACCGCTGCAATAGAGAGTAAGATGAGTGCAAGAATGTCTTTGCGTGCGATGCTTTGTCCTAACCAGAAGTAGGATATCAACACCATGAAGATCACTTCGACTTGCCCAAGCGTCTTTACGTACGGAACGGCTTGAAGTGACATTGCGCTAAACCAACCCAGAGAACCGATAACACTCGCTAGGCTTGTCATTACGACCAGTTTCGACTTCTTGAATATCAGGCGCAGCGTGTCGCGTTCTCTGAAAAAGAGATACGTACAGATAATCACTGTCTGAAGGGAAATGACGAGGAACAGCACCCAAGCAGCGCTATGAGGGAAGGGCAACCCTATGCTCAAACTTGCTTCCCGTACCCAAAGAGACGTTAAAGCAAAGGCGGTGCTACACGCCATACCTAATAAGAACACTTTCGGGGACAAGCTTCGCCAGCCAGAAGCGCTACTCATGATTAGCACGCCTAAAGTACCAATAAGTACGCCGACCCAACCTGTTAGTGTCAAAGCAGTACCAAAAAACAATACGGATAGCACCGCAGACACGGGGGCTTCACACTTGGCTAAGCCTGCGCCTATCGCATAGTTTTCGAGCTTGAACAGCATCACCATTAAGCCGGTCGCGAGGATCTGCATGATGGCGGCAGCAACAATATAGAAAACAAACTCACCCGAAAAATCCGGTGCGGATACGGGCTGCCATTGATAGAGGGCGCAGAGGTAAATAAGGGCGATAGGGCTAGCCCAAATAAATCGCGCTAACGTTACGCCAGCCACGCTCATGGTGCCACTTAATTTACTTTGAAAGGCATTGCGCCAAGATTGGCTAAAGGCGGCAAGGAGAGTAAAGGCTATCCAACTAAAAGACATGACGCGTCCATGTGTTATGTAATTTGGTGGTGATACTAACAAAAAATCACTTGATAAGAAGTGTCATTATCTGTTTATAGCCACAGGCTCACCTTTATTCTCTATTCGGCAGTAGAGATATCTTCAACAGTTCGATGCTTTCTTCAGAAGATCGGCTGTTTCTTGTTTTTGAAATAGAACAGCGCGCTGATCGAAATGAACAGTAAGGTGAAGTAATAGAAAAACGAAGACAGTGAGGCCAAGAAGGCAAGGTTCTGTTCTATTTCTTGTTCGGTGAAGCCCTGAGACACCAACTTATAGTAGTAAGCGTACAAGATACCGATCAGACCGTATCCGAGGTTAAACATCAAACCTTTGAAACTAAGAACGGTGGCTCTGTTGTGTGATTCGGTTTTTTTATTCAGGTGGTAGCTGATGAAAATGTTCATCGTCATGATGATAAAGATTAATACTAGTGCCGGAATGACTCCGTAAATCGACCAACCTAAACTGATCCAGTAATAAGTCGCCATGCTTGCCAATCCCATAACCACAATGAAGGTTTTAGCCTCCATACTCTCTGCTAATCTTCGGCTTTGTCCTGCCAATATAATCTTAAGCAAGCTGATACCCGCACCAATAAAACCAAAGTAGATAATTGGAATATCAATGGCCAGATAGTATTGGCTGTTCATGGTTAGGAACATGCGTGAGGTGTGTTCGAATAGGCTGTAGTAGAGCAAGATGAACAGCACGTAAGGCGTAGCGAATACCCATTTACCTGCATCGATCGTCAATTTAAGACTTGAGATGGTGGTTGCCAATTTGGTTTGGTCGCTTGGCATCAGCTTTTTCTCTTCGCGCATATTAATCGCGGCATAGATAGCGATCATCGCTACAAATAGGGTGGCGAACACAGGAATACGCATCAGATCTTTGGTGCTTTCTGGTTCGGCTAGTCCAAGGAAATGAAAGATGTTCGTCATAAAATTCACGTCGTACATCGCCGCACCAATTAGTGTGACAAAGATACCGACCGTTGAGGCGACACGAAGCTGGATTTGCAGCACTCGAGGCCACAACTCTTCATTGCCTTGTTCTTTTAAGGTGTCGTAAGCCAATGCCTCGTCAGCACCGCTGGCCAGTGCCATCGCTAAGCCACTGAGAATCCGGTTAATCAGAAAAACAATGAACACCAAGTCGGGGTTTCCGGTTGGTACGAGCGCTATCATGGCGATCTCAACAAACATCACAATCGAAGACAGCACCACCAGTTTCTTGCGGCCTAAGGTATCGGCGAATGCACCCGACGGTACTTCAGCAAGCACAATGGTGGCCGCCCAAACTACATTGAGCATCGCGAATTGAGACAGGGTTAACCCGTAATCTAAATAAAGTAGGGTGAATATAGGGTAGTAAAAACGCGCAAAGTAGCTGCTTCTAAACATTAAGAAGTAGCGGACATTGGGAATTTTAAGGATCTCTTTGAGCGTCATGATAATTTCAGTAATTTAGATAACACATTATTATGTATAACCCTTTTACTCTTTTAAATCATGAATTGTTGTCAAATCCCTACAATATCTGGTTTGGGTGATCTTCGAGAGCATGGTTCATGGTGGGTTATAGGTTTCTCGTCTTCAAATCACTTTCCCCTATTCATTTAGTTTGTGGTGCCGTTTCACTTGTTCGACTGATTTTGGTGCAAGATCGAACTTCTACAACGTCGCTCTCGTATTTACATCTTATTGTATGATTTAATTATTGGTAATAACGATACGCAATGAATCCAATGTAATTGAGGAAGCGAGCATGATCTTAGAGTCATTCAGTCTGGAAGGTAAAGTAGCGATAGTGACGGGCTGTAACACGGGGCTTGGGCAAGGTATTGCATTAGGCCTAGCGGAAGCCGGTTGTAAGGTTGTCGGTGTTAACCGAACAGAGCCTGAAGAGACTATTGAGAAAATGAGTGCAGCAGGTCATTCGTTCCTAAACGTGAGTGCTGATCTTCTCGAGCAAGCGTGCATTCCAGGGGTTATAGAGCGCACTTTGGCTGAGTTTGGCCAAGTCGACATTCTCGTGAACAATGCAGGAATTATTCGCCGCCAAGATGCTATTGAGTTCTCAGAGCAAGATTGGGATGACGTAATGAACGTGAACACCAAGACGGTGTTCTTTATGTCTCAGGCTGTTGCAAAGCAATTTAAGGCTCAAGGTACTGGCGGAAAGATCATTAACATTGCATCGATGCTCTCATTCCAAGGTGGCATTCGAGTTCCTTCTTATACGGCTTCAAAAAGTGCTGTGATGGGCGTGACACGTGCGATGGCGAACGAATGGGCGCGCGATAATATCAACGTGAATGCGATAGCCCCCGGTTATATGGAAACGAACAATACTCAAGCTCTGCGTGAAGATGCTGAGCGTAATCAAGCGATTCTTGAGCGTATTCCGGCTGAACGTTGGGGTAAACCGCAAGATATCGCAGGTCCTTGTGTGTTCTTAGCATCATCAGCATCGGATTACATTAATGGCTATACCATTGCTGTTGACGGTGGTTGGTTAGCACGCTAATTAGTTTTTTATTCTAAATTTTGAGTTTGCAGCAATCTTGCAGGAGAAGATAAATGAAAATCGCTTTAATGATGGAAAACAGTCAAGCAGGCAAAAATGCTATGGTATCAGCTGAACTAGAGTCAGTTGCTGGTGGTTTTGGTCACGATGTCTTCAACCTAGGAATGACAGACGAGAACGATCACCACTTAACGTATATTCATCTAGGTATTATGGCGAGCATTCTGATTAACTCAAAGGCTGTTGACTTTGTTGTGACAGGATGTGGCACTGGCCAAGGTGCTTTGATGTCACTGAACCTGCATCCGGGGGTGGTTTGTGGTTACTGCCTAGAGCCATCAGATGCTTTCTTGTTTAACCAAATTAACAACGGTAATGCTCTCGCTCTCGCTTTTGCTAAAGGCTTTGGCTGGGCAGGTGAACTCAACATTCGTTATATCTTTGAAAAAGCGTTCACAGGCGAGCGTGGTAATGGGTATCCACTAGAGCGTGCAGAACCACAGCAACGTAATGCAGCAATTTTGAATGAAGTGAAAGCGGCGGTGGTAAAAGATAACTTTATTGATTCTCTGAGAGCCATCGACCAAGATCTAGTGAAAACAGCGGTTGGCAGCGAACGTTTCCAACAATGCTTCTTTGAGCATTGCCAAAACCAAGAAATCGCTGATTATGTTCGTTCACTTTTAGATTAATTAGAGCGTTTAGTTCTGATAGAGCCAGCCTTGTTCGGCTGGCTTTTTGATGAATAATTAAAGGAAAGTTGTGAGGCAGACAGTAATCAACTGGAAAAATGGCGATTCGTGTTTTCCTGAATTTACTCTTCATCTTCGGTTTCTTTGGGAGCATTCGACGCCCAGTCTTTTTCAAGCCAGTTATCGAGCACGTGTTGCAGCACGTTCAAGGAGGTTGGTTTCTCGAGGCGACCATCCATCAACTTGCTGATCATATCTAACTCGTGCTGTCCTGATTCGCCAGACAAAGCAATGATTGGTGTTTGAGGTGAGCGTGCCTTGATGATTTGGCTTGCGTCAAAACCATTCATTATCGGCATTTGTACGTCCATTAAGATCAAATCGACCTTGTGTGTTTTGAACAGCTCGACGGCATTCTCACCGTTTTTGGCTTGCAAGCTATTTACACCAAGTCGACTCAGGTACATCTGAACAAGCGTGCGTTGTACCTCTTTGTCATCGACGATAAGCACGGTTGGAGCCAAATGATTCTCTGGGGTTAGCGTACTTGTTGGTTCTGAACTTTGCGTTTCTGCTTGGTTATCTGGCTTAGCTTCAGCGTTGGTTTTGTTTTCAGTTGCGGTTTGATTACCTTTCCAATCATCGAAGTAAGGCGTACGAAGTGCGTCTGCTTTGGGGGCATTGGGTACCACCGGGAAGTACAGGTGGAACTCAGTAAACTCCCCAAGTTTAGAGTGGCACTCAACTCGGCCGCCAAATGAACGCATCACTCGTTGGCAATAACCGAGCCCTAGGCCGCTACCACCGCTTTTTTGGTAAGAGAAGAAATCATCAAAAATTTTATGTGTAATGGCTTCGTCAATGCCGGGGCCGGTATCTCGGAATATTAGAACGTTCTCGTACGGTCCGGTGTTGGTGCTGATCTCAATTTGGCTTTCTGGATAAGAATCAAAGTAATAGATTGCATTACGTATCAGGTTGAAAATGACGAAGTTGAATAAGGTTTCATTCAGCTTTGCCACAAAATCAGCATGTTGTGGTAAACGAATTCGCTCAATGATCTTCTCGTTCTCAAAGCCATAATGGCTGACGGCTTGATTCACGGCCTTGTGGATAGAGGTCATGGTGATTGGTCCATGCTCGGGTGAGCTGTCACTGACTTCTCGCAAGATGATATCAATCAGCTGTCGACCACGTTGAATCGCAGCTTGGCCGTTCTCAATATCAAGTAAGATCTGTTTCGCTGGGGCTTGGTTATCAATGTGCTGTTTTAATAGTTCAAATTGCAATTGCACTTGAGCCAGTGGGTTACGCATTTCATGAGCGATTGAGTTAGCAAGGGCACGGCTTTGGCGGATGCGTCTATCGGCTTCGATAGTGCTTTGTACTCGAGTTAACAAGGTTTGCAGGGCAGAGATCTCTTCGTTAGAGAACATCTGATCGTTGCTCTTGTGTGACGATACTAACAAGTGCGTGACCGATTTCCCCTGGCCGAATAGAGGCATCACCAAAGCGGTATCGTTGGAGCTCATCTTGTCATATAGGGCTTTTATCGAGCGCTTGGCTGGTGCGGTGTAATCAAGCTCCTGAGACAGCTCATCGAACACTAAAACGGACTTGTTGGTAGACAGGTAATCTTCGTAGAAGGTTTCGTTGTAGTTGCTGTTCACCAGACGCAACTTGTCTTCGGGAATCTGCAATAGGCTACCTAATCGACGCATTGCATCATCAATCGACAGCTTGAAATCGTCTTCTAGTGAGAGGATCTGTTGTACTGGCGTTTTCTTGTTTCCGTAGACAAAGAACGAGGCGTAGTGGCTTACGCGCTTGTAGAGAACATGCCACGTGATGCCGATAATCGCGCAGATTGGGATAGCAACAAGCCATTGACTGTCGTCTGTCAGCGGGATAAATATCGCGCCAAAAGGGATCACCAAAATAGCACAAACCAACATCGCATTTAGGCTCATGTACGCCAGGTATTTCACGCTGTAGAAGCGCGAGGTCAGCAGGGCATAGCCAACGAACAACATTTCACTTATCGACAAAGCTGGTGGCAGCCAAGTGAGCGAGAAATCACGCAAGAAGTAGGTCATGCCTAGGTGGATCGTCGCAGTAGACAGCATGAAGACTAAAATGCCGGCGATCATATAGTTGGTTTTGGCTAAAGTTAGCTTGCTGCTGTTGGCGCGCATGGCCACCAGGTTGAGTAGTGTTAGCACTACAAAGCTAATCATCCCAATAAAGAAGTACGGCGTATGCGGGCCAAACTCAATCACGAACTGGCTTGGGCCTGCAATGGTGACGTGTTCAACGGTTAACCCCGGACTTAAATTGATAAAGAAGGAGTAGACGGTCAGGGTGACGAAAATGGCTTGCTGCCACACATGAACCTTACCATTACGTTGTTCAGCGGCGAGTTTGCACGAGAAGTAATAGGCAAAGGCAAACGCAAAGAACGAGGCGAGGTTGGCAAACTTTGCGGCGAACACGGCGGCCGAGGCCCCAAGTTCCGGTAATAAGTCGGTATGGAAATAAGCGTTACTGCTGATCCACGCAACAATGCAGATCGAATACGCGATGTAAGGGGTATGGTGTGTCCCTGCGATCACTTCGTTCTTCTGTTTCAGGCGATAGCAGTAATAGAACAACCACATGACAACCACAGCCACGGTTGCAAGCAGTGTGATTGCTTTTGCATAGATGATCGCCTCTAGGCCGAAATCAAACATGTTCATCCTTTTTCACCGAGCTAGTTTTTCCTGCCGAGCGCGACTTTTCTAATGACTTTCTGCTTTCTCGCACTGCGCGTTTGTAGCTTCGAAAATCGACATTATTGAACGCTTTTACCATCATCTCAAAATTCCAGAATCCACGATAAATTGTCGTGCCATCGTCATTTAATTCGCAATATCCAGAATGGAAGTATGCATTGGAATCAATGGTTTGATAAAACTGAAGCATGAAAGGTTGCTCGATAATAGTGAAGCCAATCTTATAGCCTATTTGGTGTAACACACTCATCAGCTCTTTTTGAGAAAGGTAGAGGAAATAGAGCTTTTGTTGGGTATTGCCACTGACTGTCAGACGTAACACCTCACACAGGGCATCTTTGTCGGACAATTGTAACTGGAATTGTTGGTCAAATTCTGGGAGAGAGTAACATTTTGACAGTGTAGGCGGTGTGAAAAGTTGTAACCCTGCGAGTTCATCGTAGCCGTAATTGGGTAAACAGTATTGCCATTGCTCATTGCTGAACGGCGGTGCGTAACTTAGCCAAGTGTCATTCTTAGACCAGTCTTGAATCAGCGCAGAGGAAACCAGTGTTGGAAAGGCTTCATCGACTGGATGCTTGAGCAGAATAAAATGCTTACCTGCCTGAGAAAGGTGTAATAAAGGCAGCATCTCAAACCATTTCTCGCCCTTGATGAACACCTCGAGATTGCTTAAAGCAATGGCATCGCTGATTGGCATTCCTTGTGGGTGACTCGGTGTTTGTACCAAAAGTGGCTCATGTTCTATCTGTTCGATGATCGCACCGTAATAAGCACTGTCATTGATAGGGAGGTCGACATGAGAAATGGAGCTTGGATTTAATGGAGATTTTGCTTTGATCGCAGCAATTTCACACTCACACCAGAAATCTAGCCAATGCATATAGCACTGCCCTACAGCCTGTTCTAGAAGAGCAATTTCTGCAGAAAGTGTATTTGGATAGCGCAGAATCAGATCGCGGTAGTCCATCACCTCAAACAATACAGAGTAGCTTTTGTTTTGATGCTCTGGGAAAAGCAATTCTAACTGGCTTCTACGATATTCAGTCACGTTTTGAAAAAGCTCAGTGCGCTCATGTGACTGATAAGTGTTGATGACGAGCTCTATCAGCGCTCGCTGTTTTATTTCGATAGACAGACTGCTAGCCAACAGTGAGCCTAAAGACGACGTTAATTTCATGTTTAACCTAGCCTAGGTTTATATAATTATTTTTATTTGATCTGCATTATCTATAGGACACTGATTTTAGGTATGTGTTTGAAGTTACGTTACTTTGAGAGAGCCAATCGTAACTTTACTTGTGTCCATGGTGTGAGAAGTAAGTTGCATAATCGGGCGAGATTTTACTACTTGCACTCACCCTCAACAATAAAGATTTTCCATATTTGAATGAATTCAAAGATGAACAAAATACATTATTATCAACAACTTGTAGGGTTGGATCACAGTTTTAAAATTAGACATGATTAAGTCGAGCATAAACTTTTGGATTTATAAAATAATTTCAAATATCTATTTTTTGAACCAATATCACAATCCACATCAAGATGAGCTCATCTTATTAATCGTGATAGGAATGTTTTTGGTGTGAAGTATGTAATTATCTGATTAATTATGTCTGTATTATTACTCGCTTATTCTCTCGCTACTCATTTTAATGATTTAAATATCAGGTGGATAAAAGCAGAGCTCCAGTGCTCGTCTTGTTTTCCTGACAATCTCCTGTGTTTATAGAGTAGTTACACCATAATCTCTGATGAAGTGATGACATTCGAGGTTTAAGCTTGCCTGCATATGAAACATTATTGCGAGTAATCCCTCGTAAATGATTGAGGTAGAGAGAATTTATGAAGAACGTACGATTAACATCATTACTTGGAACAGCAACCTTGTTTAGTGTCGTGGCGTTAGCTGGGTGTAGTCAGAAATCAGAAGTACCAACTCAACCGCAAGAGAATGCGAACCCCATCTGCAGCACTAAAAACCTGACGGGTGGTTGGTCGAAAAGTGAGATAACACCAGAAGCCAAGCAAGCTTTAAACGCAGTTCTTAGCCAAATGAACACTTCAGCTGAGCTCAAGCAGATCTTGAGTGTTCGAACTCAGGTTGTCGCGGGTTTGAATTACGCTATTGAGTTTGAAATGGATAATGGTGAAGTGTGGAACACCATCGTTTACCGTTCTCTACAAGGTGACATCGAAATGACGCAACCTGCACAGAAAGGTCTTCTGTGCTCATAATCTAGATGCGTCTGTATCTTGTGAGATAGGCTTATAGCAAATAAAAATGGCTCCGTATTGGGAGCCATTTTTGTTTTTAAGAAGCCAGATTTGTTGAACGTTTTCAGTCGGCCAACTCGGGCTCAGCTAACTCCTGAACACAAGCACGGCTGATGTCTTCATCAATGTAGGCCATACCGAGTTTATTGAGGTAGTCCATGCGATCAGCAGTGCGAAGCTCGATGTCGGGGCCTGCAATGTTATTGGCTTGATAAATTTCAGTGAGGTGAGACATGAATTGCTCGCCCACACTCATCATCAATAGACTCATTGCTCCTACGTCCGGTCTTACTTTGGCACGTTGCTTTTCAGATAAGTTTACCGCTAATACGATAGGCTGTTCTTCACCTTCGAAGCGAACGCCTCGCTCACGAACGGTTTGTTGAGCCCAGTAATATGCCAGTTCTTTGCTCTGGGTGAGAAACACTGGCTCAACCGATTCGGTGTAGTTGTTGCCGATGGTCGCCATAGTTTTTGAAGCTGCTTCGTTGAGCGCTTTGTCTCCAGAACGTTTTAAACCTTGGCCTTGAATAGAAGCCAATAAAGCGGAAGATGTGCCGTGATACCAAGTATCACCCGTCGCGAAACCATTCTCTGATATCAGTGTTTTTGCATCTTGTAGGTGTGTAGGTATTGAAGTCATAGGCACTCTCAAAAAATAAGAATCTTAACAAATAGGAATCTGAACAAATACGTATACAGTTAGCTTAAACAGAAGTTGTTCGGTTAACCGTGGTGTGGAACACAAATCTGAGGCTTTGAGATAAAGCTGGCAGTACAAGCTTTATCTCAAAGCCTTCCCCCGGATCTTACCTAAGTAAGAGAGAAGGACGGGGGAGGCTTTAGCGTTAGCGGTTAATCAAATTGATTCGACGTATTCGCTTCACCCGCGGCTTTTAGTGCATTCTCACCCGCGAAGTATTCTTTGTGATCATCACCGATGTCTGAACCAGACATGTTTTGGTGTTTAACACAAGCGATGCCTTGGCGTATCTCTTTGCGCTGAACATTTGCAACATAGCCCAGCATGCCTTGGTCACCGAAGTATTCTTTTGCAAGGTTGTCAGTAGACAGCGCTGCAGTGTGGTAAGTCGGTAGAGTAATCAAGTGGTGGAAGATACCCGCTTCACGAGATGCATCCGCTTGGAATGTGCGAATCTTATCGTCCGCACTTGCAGACAATTCTGTTTCGTCGTATTCCGCACTCATCAGGTTTGCACGGTCGTAAGCTGAAACATCTTTACCTTCTGCTACCATCGCATCGTAAGCTTGCTGACGGAAGTTTAGCGTCCAGTTGAATGATGGCGAGTTGTTGTAAACCAGTTTCGCATTAGGGTGTACTTCACGTACGCCATCCATCATCTCTTTGATTTGACCGATGTGTGGTTTCTCAGTCTCAATCCAAAGTAAGTCAGCACCTGCGTTGATGGCTTCGATACAGTCGAATACACAGCGATCTTCGCCCGTACCTTCGCGGAATTGGTATAAGCCTGAAGGCAGACGCTTAGGTCGAACTAGCTTGCCGTCGCGGTTGAAGCAAACATCGCCTTCAGCCATATCGGCAACATCAATCTCTTCAACATCTAGGTATGAGTTGTAGATGTCACCTTGGTCGCCAGGTTCTTTCACTACCGCGATTTCTTTTGTTAGGCCAGCACCTTGTGAATCGGTACGAGCAACAATGATGCCGTTGTCGATGCCTAGTTCAAGGAAAGCGTAACGAAGCGCACGAAGTTTCGCGTGGAAGTCAGCGTGTGGAACTGTAACTTTGCCGTCTTGGTGACCACATTGCTTCTCATCCGCTACTTGGTTTTCAATTTGTAGACAACAAGCACCCGCTTCAATCATCTGTTTAGCCATTAGGTACGTTGCTTCTGCGTTACCAAAACCAGCATCGATATCGGCAATGATTGGCACTACGTGTGTCACATGGTTGTCGATTTTGTCTTGGATACGGTTTTGTAGGTCCACATCACCCGCTTCACGAGCGGCATCCAATTCACGGAATAAACCACCCAGTTCACGAGCATCAGCTTGGCGCAGAAATGTGTATAGTTCTTCTACTAGGCCAGCAACTGACGTTTTCTCATGCATTGATTGGTCTGGAAGTGGACCAAAGTCTGAGCGAAGTGCAGCGACCATCCAACCAGAAAGGTATAGGTAGCGGCGATCTGTCTTGCCATCAAAGTGCTTCTTAATAGAAATCAGCTTTTGTTGACCGATAAAACCGTGCCAGCAACCTAAAGACTGAGTGTATTGAGAGCTGTCTTTGTCGTAAGCCTCCATATCCGCACGCATGATATCTGCCGTGTATTGCGCGATATCCAGACCTGTTTTGAATTTGTTTTGAGCTCGCATACGAGCAGCAGATTCAGCATTGATTGCATCCCATGGAGCACCTGCAGCGCTTTTTGCAACTTCTATCATTTCGATATCTTGTGTAATTTGCGACATAACTATTCCTTAGTTTCACGTGGGGTATGGTTGCCAAATTGGCTTGGATTAAAACTTTGCTATGGACAAAGAATAACCACGCATGTGATAATTTTGTTAATTTATAGTTATTATATTCGGTATTTTTCTTATGAATATTGCTCGTATAGACCTTAATTTACTTGTGTATTTAGACATGTTGCTACGTGAAAGAAACGTTACACGAGCAGCAAATCAATTGGGTATTACTCAGCCAGCCATGAGTAATGGCCTTCGCCGATTGCGTGATCTCTTTGAGGACCCGCTATTAGTGAGAACCAGTGAAGGGATGATACCAACCGAACGCGCACATAAGTTGCAGCCACTGATTCGAAACATCCTGGCAAATGTAGAAAAGACACTGCAGCCGACCGCAGAGTTTAATGCAGAAGACAGTGAACGCGTATTTCGTATCATGGCGAGTGACTATGCAGAATCGACCATTATTCAACCTCTTCTGAAAAGGTTAAGTGAGATAGCACCGAAAATACGACTGGATATCATGACGCCAAGTGACGTGAGTTATCAGGATGTAGAGCAAGGTACTGTTGATATAATTATCAACCGATTTGACGATATTCCTCAGTCGTTTCACCAGATGAGCCTTTGGCACGACGGGTTTTCTTGTCTATTTAGTTGTGACAACCCGATAGCCGACAACTTCGATATTTTGTCCTATTTAAAGGCGCAACATATCTGGGTAAGTAAGACAGGTATGGGAACGGGGGTGGGGATAAATCCAAGTGAAGCACAAAAGCTCGGTTGGATAGATGAAGCACTTATTCGTATCGGAAAAACACGCAATATTACGGTGTTTACTCGACATTACCTATCAGCCATTCTCTTCGCTCAACAGAAGAATCTGATCCTGACCATTCCAACCAAAGCCGCGCAATTGCAGCGAAATAATCCAAGGCTGTTGATCAAACCCGCGCCATTTGCGATTGAACCGTTTGAAGTGAAAATGGCGTGGAGTCCATTATTGCAAACCAATCCAGACCACCAGTGGATGCGTCGCTTGATTAAAAGTGTCGCCAATGAAATCGAAAGTGGTGTGACGGAATAACACAGTTTGTGGGGTATTTTTTATATGAATATCCAATATAACGGGCATAAATTAGCTAAATTCATGTCCGTTAAGTAAGTTTAAGTCAGTAAAGTAAATTTAAGCTAGTAACGTAAATTTGAGCTAGACACGAAAATTTATTGAGTAGCCATCAGTTAGTTTGAGAGAGAGTTTATGAGCAGTCGCATTCAACAGGGAAGCTTGAACATTGATAGCACCCTCTACCAATTAATTAATGAGCAGGTGATTCCTGGAACAGGCATTGTCGCTGAAAACTTTTGGCAATCATTTGCAACCATCCTTGAAGATCTGGCTCCAAAGAACCGCGCATTGCTTATCAAGCGTGACGATCTTCAACATCAAATTGACGTTTGGCACCAAGAGCGCGCTGGGCAAACGCTAGATCCTATTGAGTACAAACAGTTCTTACAGCAGATCGGCTATTTGGTTTCTGAAGGCGATGACTTTCAAGTGACGACAGCGAGCGTAGAGCCTGAGATCGCAACACAAGCAGGGCCGCAGCTTGTGGTTCCAATCATGAACGCCCGCTTTGCACTTAACGCAGCCAATGCGCGTTGGGGCAGCCTATATGATGCGCTCTACGGCACCGATGTGATCAGCGAAAGTGACGGCGCAGAAAAGGGCGGAAGCTTTAACCCTGTGCGTGGTGCTAAAGTCGTGACTTATGCTCGTGAGTTTCTTGATGACGCAGCGCCATTAAACGGCGTTTCTCATAAAGACGTCACCAAATACAGCATCAGTAACGCTAGCATCGGCAATAAGTTGATAGCGACACTGGATAACGGTGAAGAAGTCACTCTCATTGATAGCGACCAGTTTATTGGCTATCAAGGTGATGCAAGTTCCCCTTCATGCATTCTGCTTAAGCACAATAACTTGCATATCGAAATTCAAATTGACCCGAGCGCACCGATTGGTAGCGTTGATGTTGCTGGTATTAAAGATGTGTTAGTCGAAGCTGCCTTAACGACCATTATGGATTGCGAAGACTCGGTTGCTGCGGTTGACGGTGAAGACAAAGCACTGGCTTACCGTAACTGGCTAGGTTTGATGAAAGGTGATCTGCAAGAATCACTAGAGAAAAACGGTAAAACCATCGTTCGTAGTTTGAATCCAGATCGCCAATACACCAGCGTGACGGGCGGTGAGATCTCGCTGAAAGGCCGCAGCATGTTATTTATACGTAACGTGGGCCACCTAATGACTAACCCTGCGATCATTGACGCCGAAGGCAATGAAGTGCCTGAAGGTATTATGGATGGCATGATCACCTCGCTAATCGCGATGCATGATTTGAAAGGCAACAGCGCGTACCAAAACTCAACCGCAAACAGCATCAATATTGTAAAACCTAAGATGCATGGCCCTGAAGAAGTGGCGTTTACCAATGAACTGTTTGGCCGCATTGAAGATGCATTAGGTTTAGACCGCTACACCATCAAAGTTGGCATTATGGACGAAGAGCGTCGTACTTCGGTCAACCTGAAAGAGTGTATTCGAGCGGCTAAAGATCGTGTTGTGTTCATCAACACCGGTTTCTTAGACCGAACCGGTGATGAGATTCACACCAGTATGGAAGCGGGACCATTTGCGCCTAAAACACAGCTGAAAACCATGACTTGGATTGGCGCATACGAAGATCAGAACGTTGATCTTGGCTTAGCTTGTGGCCTGCAAGGTAAAGCTCAAATCGGTAAAGGTATGTGGCCAGAGCCAGACAATATGGCGAAGATGATGGACGCGAAAATCGGACATCCTCAAGCGGGCGCAAATACCGCTTGGGTTCCTTCTCCAACAGCCGCGACTTTGCATGCTCTGCACTATCACAAAGTGAGTGTACCAAGCCGCCAAAAAGAGCTTCGAGAGCGAGTGAGAGCGAACGTTGATGATATTCTGACTATTCCGCTATTAGGTAATCAAAAGCTGACAGCTCAAGATATCCAAAACGAATTGGACAACAATACGCAAGGTATTCTTGGTTATGTAGTGCGTTGGATTGACCAAGGCGTCGGGTGTTCTAAGGTGCCAGATATTAACGATGTCGGTTTGATGGAAGACCGAGCTACGCTGCGTATTTCAAGCCAGCATATTGCGAACTGGTTACGTCACGGCATTTGCGAGGAAGCTCAGGTAATGAAAACCATGAAGCGTATGGCCGCAGTGGTGGATGAGCAAAACGCTGGGGATCCAAGCTACCAGAATATGGCGCCTAATTTTGAAAACAGCATTGCATTTTCAGCGGCGTGCCAGTTGGTATTCGAAGGGTGTGCTCAGCCGAGCGGTTACACCGAGCCAGTACTGCACGCGATGCGTCTAAAACTGAAAGCGCAGGGATAGTGAAGCAACCGAATAACAAAAACAGAGAATGTAAAATACTAAAAAAAGAAACCCCCTTTAACCGAGCCCAAGGTGCCGCGCTTTTATAGCGCGGCTTTTTTTTGATTCATTTTTGTGGTGGGAAGGGGGGAGAATGGGGCAGGTTAGTGCTCACTAAGACTTAATTATTTCCGAGCCCTAATCACTGCCAGAACTTAGTTACTACCAACCTTATTTTCCGCCAAAGCAAAGATACTTAATGTCCATGTACTCATCGATGCCTTCTTTCGCACCTTCACGGCCAATACCTGATTGTTTCACGCCACCGAAAGGCGCGACTTCGGTTGAGATTAGACCATCATTAATGCCGACCATACCGTACTCAAGCGCTTCTGCAATGTTCCACACTCGGTGGATGTTCTGACTGTAGAAGTAAGACGCCAAACCATAAATCGTATCGTTGGCCATCTCGATAAGCTCTTCGTCCGTGTCGAATTTCATCACGGGCGCGACTGGGCCAAAGATCTCTTGTTGAACGATGTCCATGCTGTGTTTTACATCTTTAAGAACAACAGGTTGAATGAAAAGCCCATTAAGTTCCTGAGTTGGCGTGACAGGCGTGGCACCTTGTTCAATCGCTCGGTTTACCAAAGCTTGGATGTTGTTCTTTGCGTTC
Source organism: Vibrio sp. 1F255 (assembly GCF_041439145.1). Taxonomy (NCBI): domain Bacteria; kingdom Pseudomonadati; phylum Pseudomonadota; class Gammaproteobacteria; order Vibrionales; family Vibrionaceae; genus Vibrio; species Vibrio sp. 1F255. Next base: position 81,694 of record NZ_JBGONQ010000019.1, read on the forward strand.
AGGCTGACAACAGGGCCAATCGTGACACCTTCATCTAAGCCGTTACCAATCTTAAGCTGCTGAACCGCTTGATCGAATTTAGCCACAAACTCATCGTACACTTTACTGTGGACGTAGAATCGGTTTGCACAGACACATGTTTGACCTGCATTACGGAACTTCGACGCCATTGCCCCTTGAACGGCTGCATCGATGTCGGCATCGTCAAACACAATAAATGGTGCGTTACCGCCAAGTTCCATTGAGGTGCGTTTGATGCCTTTTGCTGCTTGAGCCATCAAAATACTGCCCACACGGGTCGACCCAGTGAAAGAGATTTTTTTGATAAGCGGATGCGAAGTGAATAGGTTGCCCACTTGTTCAGGGCTTTCACCAAGCACCACTTGAAGTAGATCTTTAGGGATACCCGCTTGATAAGCCAGTTCAACCACAGCAAACGCAGAAAGCGGTGTCTCATCCGAAGGTTTCACGACAAAGCTACAACCTGCAGCTAAGGCAGGAGCCGCTTTACGAGTGATCATTGCAATCGGGAAGTTCCATGGCGTAATCGCACATGCGACACCAATAGGCTGCTTGATGGTCACCAAGCGTTTGCCAGCGACTGTGCTAGGAATGGAATCACCATAAGTGCGCTTCGCTTCTTCTGCAAACCATTCAATGAAGCTCGCGCCATACACGACTTCACCTGTCGCTTCGGCTAACGGCTTACCCTGTTCCATTGTCATGATTCGAGCAAGGTCATCTTTGTTTTCAAGGATCAACTGGTGCCAGCGATGAAGCAGTGCAGCACGAGATTTAGCAGGAATTTTTGCCCACTCTTTCTGCGCTACATGAGCTTGTTCAATCGCGTTCGCTAACTCTGTTTCTGATGATACCGGTGCGTGCCCGATGAGTTCACCCGTTGCTGGATTGGTCACGGCAACCGCGTTATTCGCTTCTGTCACCATAAAAGAGAGTAAGCGCTGGTTATTAATTTCTAGCATGTGATTCCTTCTTGATGATTACTTAACACGTGTTGCTGATGTGCGGGTTGGCGAGTGTTCAGATCACTTCGACCAAATGTTGATTAGTCGCAGATTGTGGTCGTTAATTCGATAGTTTTGAAGCCCTTGTTTGCGCAAGCATTGTTTACCAAAGTAGGGTTTTCGAAATCCATGATCAGTTAAGTCATGGACTTCGAAATTCTTTAAGAAAGTGCTTACTGCTGACTCCAATTATCAGCTTCGATTTTCGCCAGCGCTTTTGCTGCTTTTTGAAGTGCGGGCAAGAATTTTATTGCTTCATCCGGTTTCACTCGAATCACAGGTGCTTGGATCGCTAGGCCTAGGTTTGATTGACCAGTTGGTGAGGGTATCAGCACAGCGATACAGACTAAGCCTGGTAAAAACTCTTCGTCATCAATAGCAAAACCTTGGATTTTCGCTTCTTCAATGTCTTTCTCTAGAGTCGAATAGTCGGTAATCGTGTTTACTGTGTATTGAGTCAGCGGCACATTTTCAATTAATCGTCTGCGCTGCGACTTAGACATATGAGCTAAAAACAGTTTTCCAGTAGCCGAGCAGTGCACGGGAACGCGAGAGCCGGGGGGCAGGTGAAAGCGAAGGGGAGCTTCAGTTTCGGCACGATCGAGATAGATGATTTCACCACTTGAAAGAGCCGTCAGGTTACAACTCTCACCGACTTCTGCTCTTAGATTTTCAAGGATGGTGCGTCGCGCGCTGTGCATGGTGCTATTCAAAAGTAGGTTTTCGGCAAGTTTTCTTAGTCGAATGCCTGAGCTGTAGTGCTTTTCGTCGCCATCTCTTTGAATGATGCCCGCGGCTTCTAATTGCTGAAGCATTCGGTGCAGCGTGGGTTTTGGTAATCCGGTCTCTTCGACTAAACCTTGAAGAGAAATAAACTCGTCTTTTTGCGCTATCACCTCTAATAGTGCAAAAAGTCGAAGAGTTGGCGTATCTCCTTGAACTTGTGGTGTTTCTGTTTGCATACAGTGATTCATCCTTGCGATATGTCTATGCCTAAGAGTGTACATACCAAATCATTATTCTTCAATTATCTGAATAAAATTTGACCTTTTTTGTTATTCCAATAATATAAATATAAATTATGGAACAATTAATCTCAATAAATGGAATTTAAAGATGAAGGCGATTGAACGGATTATTGATAAAGCTCATTTAGATCGTAAGCGCGTTGTTTTGAGTGAAGCGGAGGACCCGCGAGTGCTAGCTGCTGCAAGAATAGCAATCGACAAACAGCTCGCTCACATCACACTTGTGGGCGATGAATCGGCGATCATCGCTGCTGCAGAACTTCACCACATTAACCTCGCTGGCATTCATATTGTTTCTCCACAGGCGTCGTCACTCAAAGAAGTGCTCGCTGAGCGGCTGTATACATTAAGAAAAGCTAAAGGCATGACTTATGATGACGCCCTAGAGCTGGTTCAAGATCCACTTGTTTTTGCCAATTTGATGGTAAGGGAAGGACTGGTAGACGGCACAGTTAATGGCGCGGTTTATACCACGTCTGATGTGGTGCGAGCTGCGCTGCAGATTATCGGCCCTGCACCGGACAGCGAATTGGTGTCGAGTTTCTTCTTGATGATGCTGTGTGAGCCTTTCCATAATCTTAAAGGCGGTATGATTTTCAGCGATTGTGGTTTGGTGATTAACCCCACTGAAACCGAGCTGGCATCGATTGCGGTAGCCGCTTCTCAAAGTGCTGAGGCATTGTTAATGGAAGAGCCTAAGTTGGCGATGCTTTCATTCTCTACCAATGGTAGCGCGAAACATGAGTCGGTAGACAAGGTGCGCAGTGCTGCGCAGATAGTTAAACAGCGTTGCCCGGGAATCGCTGTAGACCAATATGTTCAATTAGATGCGGCGATTGTCACTGAAATAGCGGCGAAAAAGTTGCCTGATTCAGAGGTCAAAGGTCAATCTAACGTGTTGATATTTCCTAACTTAGAAGCCGGTAATATCGGTTATAAGCTTGCGGAAAGGCTAGGTGGGGCTGTTGCGATTGGCCCGTTGCTGCAAGGGCTGAATCAACCAGCGAATGACTTGTCCAGAGGCTGTAGTGCCGAAGATATCTTTAATGTCATTGCCGTCACCGCGGTACAAGCGCAGCAAGGGAAAGCATCTGACTCTAAGGCTGACTCTGAAGCTGATGTTGAAGAAAGAGAAGAGTCGGAGTTTGAATTCCGGTATTAACACTCGTTGCTTAAACTAATGCGGAATCTTGCACTCATATTTACCCCCAAATAACCTAATTAGGATAGCTAATGGAGTTACCTGTTTTACTCGCCATTCTTGCCACCATTGCGGTAGGTACTTATTTCCAAACTGTCACTGGATTTGGTCTCGGTATCATTGTGATTGGGCTAACGGTCAGCCTTAATTTGGTATCCCTACCCGTTATAGCCGCTGTGGTCAGTATTGTGACCTTGTTCAATTGCTTGGTGGCGTTGATGGGTAAGCCACTGCTTGGGGAACTCAAGATTCTGGTGGTGTTAGTCATCGGTATTATTCCCGGCGTATCGATGGGCGTGTACTTGCTGGACGCGTTGAGCGAGTCGGCAACCCAAATCCTACGAGGGCTATTGGGTGCCATGGTGTTGTTCGCTGGTTTGAGCTTTATGTTTAAACCTAAAACTAGAACGGTCCGTTCGACAACCGTATCTTTCCTTGTCTCAGGATTTAGCTCTGGGTTAGCGGGGGGATTATTTGGGATGGCAGGTCCACCGATTGTTTATCATCTCTATCGGCAACCTTTTTCGCTCGATCTGGTGCGAAGCACACTGCTGATGGTTTTCGCTTGTACGTCGATGTCCCGTACGGTCAATGTCTATGCGGCGGGCGACATGGAACAGAGCATATTGTGGTTATCCGCTATTGCTGTTCCTCTGGTGGCGCTTGTCACAATGTTTGCTCGGCGTTTCCCACCGCCGTTGTCTAATGATCAACTCAGAAAGCTGGTGTTTACGGTGTTAATGCTGATAGGCGGATATTTGATGGCTGTCTCTGCATGGTCGTTGTTTGGCTCCTCGTAAAACCATTCTCGACAAAGGAGGCTAGTGATTTGCTAGCCTAAGCTTCCCTGTTTAAACACGCTTTAGCATCTCAAATATGCTCCTAGATAGCCCAAACAAGCAGCTCTCTTGTACATCTAACGTGATGTTGCTGCGATAGTACGGGCTCAAATCCACTCCCATTCCCACACCATGAATCTCAATACCGTTTTTGGTCGACTCACGTTCAATCACCTGTTTGAGATGGTTATCTAAATAGAACTGATCGTTGGCGGTACTGGTAGCGGTATCCATCGGGCAGCCGTCTGAGAACACAATCAAAACCTTTCGCTGGGCGGTGTGCTGCTGCAATCGATGACTCGCGAACTGAACCGCTTCGCCATCAATCCCTTCTTTAAAGATGTCGGCTTTACGAAGACTCGCAATGCCAAGTCGAGAACGTCTCCAATGGGTATCAAAATCCTTAAACACGATGTGCCGAACTTCGTTTAAGCGGCCCGGGTGCTTTGGTTGGCCTTGTTTAAGCCACTGCCGATAGACCTTGCCACCGTTCCAGTTATTGGTCGTAAAGCCAATAATCTCGAAAGGGATGTTGGCCAGTCCAACGGATTTGAGAATTGTATCAATCAGTAGGCTTAGCTTGTGACTGTGCTTTTGCATTGAGCCAGAGCAGTCCATCAAAAATGTGATGGCACATTGATGAGATGTACCGATGTCAGGTTGATAAAAGACAGTGCTATCCAATGGCGATGTGACGAGCTTGGTGATGGTGGTGGCGTTAACAATGCCTTCTTCTAAATGGTCCTGACGTCGGTTCCTCTGTGGTGTGGCAACAAAGCTAGTAAGCATAGCGGCTAAACGGCGAGTGTTGACTTGTCTCGCCATGATGTCATCGGTTAGCTTTTGCCTCAGTTCGAGTAATAGGGTACGCCTGACGAGTTTGTCTGCGGCGACCACTTGGTCAAATTCTGAATTAAAGACCTGATAATTGGCGCCCGACAACTCGAATACCTTGCTACTGCCTGTGATGTCGGTATCGACGTCTTGATCTTGAATGTCACCATCAACAATCAAGGCAAGCTGTGCAAGGAGCTTGATGTCTTCTTCAACGGTTGGTGTGGGTGAGTTATCACTTTCCTGTTCTTGGATGATTAACTCTTGTGCAAGGGCTGCAAGCTCATTGGCACTGTGTGCAAACTGTTCTTGGTCTGTTCTATGTTGCTTTAAGCGTTTAAAGCTGTGACCGAAGGTAGGCACGATGCCGGCGCGAGTCGATTCAATGGTCTCAGCAATGGGTTCCGAAACCGGAACACCGGTTAAGCGGGTGTGGATGACTTGCATCAGAGTAAACAGCAACATGCCTATTCGTGATTCGGTGAAGCCATTCTGATGATATTGGTCGCTCCAATACGCAAAGTTGAACTGAATGCTGGTGGTAACGCCTTTTAGACAAGATGGAACTTGCGATTCAATTCGCACCTGCTCGCAGAAGTCATATAACAGACGTTCGACCTCGTTTTTCGGTCGCAATGAGTAGTGAAGATCAGCATCTGAAAGCAAGAGTCGTAATGCCGATGAATCGATCTTGCCTTGCATTGAGAGCTTGCTGTTTGTTAAATCATGGCGAGAAACAAAGGTGAGATCGTTGGTGTGTGCAGACTGATAATAGCAGGGGCTATTACCGTTATAGAGACGCTCTCCCCGATAATTCAGGTTCAATTCACCACTGATCGCTCTAGCGACAGACACACCAAGGTCGAGGATCTTTTTCTGCTGAGAAGAAACATTGGCCATGGTTTACGACTCCGACTGCGCATAACTCTGAGTAGGCGTTTCTAGGGCCTCACCAAAGCAGCGGAAGTAATATTCGCTTACCAACTCTTTCTCTTCATCTTCACAACGGTTTAGGAATGAAAGCCTAAATGCCGTGGCTACGTTATCGAATATTCGGATATTTTCGGCCCATGTGATCACGGTTCTCGGAGACATTACCGTCGACAGATCGCCTGCTCTAAAACCATTTCGTGTTAACCCAGCAGTTGCGATCATTTTCTCAACTAACTGCTGACCGATTTCACTGTTCATCTCTGGGCGCTTGGATAACACGATCTTAGTTTCATGTTGTGGATCTAAATAGTTAAGCGTGGCGATGATGTTCCATCGGTCAAGTTGGCTATGGTTAAGCACCTGAGTACCGGAATACAAACCCGAGAAATTACCCAAACCAAGTGTGTTACAGGTAGCAAATAGGCGGAAAGAAGGGTGAGGCGTGATCACTCGGTTTTGCTCTAAAGAGGTGTACTTTCCGTCTTGCTCTAATAACTGCTGAATCACAAACATCACGTCAGGACGACCAGCGTCGTACTCATCCAATACCAGTGCGATGGGTTGTTGAATGCTCTGAGGAAGAATGCCTTCTTTAAACTCTGTTACCTGCATTCCGTCTTTAATGACGATGCTGTCCTTTCCTATGAAATCCAATCGGCTTAAGTGCCCGTCTAGGTTGATCCTCAAACACGGCCAGTTCAATCTCGCGGCGATTTGTTCAATGTGGGAAGACTTGCCCGTTCCGTGTGTACCTTGTATCAACGTGCGGCGATTAGAAGTGAAGCCCGCCAATATGGCTAGCGTTACTTCAGGATCAAAACAGTAGTTAGGATCGACCTTGGGTACATACTCTCCCGCATGTTCAAACGCCAATACGGTTAGGTTGCTGTCGATGCCAAAACACTCTCTCACACTTATTGGTTGTGTTGGTATCAATTCCGCATCATTCATTTTTCTTCCCTCTTAATAGCTTCCATGACTGCCGCGATGGGCGGTATGTCATCGATTATTAACAGCTCACTCTAAGTTAACGGCACTTTTTGTACGAAAAACTATCAATAATGTGATCCAGTTTTATTAATTAGAATGAATTGTTCCAATTTAATATAAAAAGTTGACGCGCAAAAAATCTACTACTAAGGTGAAAATGAATTAAAAAAAGAGACGATTCATTCCGAAAAATGAAATTTTGGTTAACTCAAGGAGAATGGAAGAATGAGTGAGCAAGAAAAACGTACGGTTGTTTCCGGCACAGTAACAATGACACCATCAGAAGCGTTCGTTGAAACTATGGTTGCTAATGATGTTACCGACATGTTCGGCATCATGGGGTCAGCATTTATGGACGCAATGGATATCTTTGCTCCTGCTGGCATTCGATTGGTTCCAGTAGTACACGAGCAAGGCGCTGCCCACATGGCAGATGGTTATTCTCGTGTATCGGGTCGCCACGGTGTAGTCATCGGGCAAAATGGCCCTGGTATTAGTAACTGTGTAACAGCAATTGCAGCTGCGTTCTGGGCACATAGCCCGGTCGTCATTGTGACGCCAGAGACAGGCACTAAAACAATGGGCTTAGGTGGTTTCCAAGAATGTAACCAGCTTCCAATGTTCCAAGAGTTTACTAAGTATCAAGGACACGTAACGCACCCAGATCGTATGGCGGAATACACAGGTCGATGCTTCGACCGTGCGATGAGTGAAATGGGTCCAACTCAACTGAACATTCCACGTGACTATTTCTACGGTGAAACTCAAACCGAGATCCCTAAACCCGCGCGTTTAGACCGTGGTCCAGGTGGTGAGAAATCTCTGAATGAAGCAGCAGACCTGATAGCTGAAGCGAAATTCCCAGTCATCATTTCTGGTGGCGGTGTGGTAATGGCTGATGCAGTTCAAGAGTGTGCGGCACTGGCAGAAAGATTAGGCGCACCCGTAGTGAACAGCTACCTGCACAATGACTCGTTCCCTGCTAGTCACCCATTATGGTGTGGTCCTTTAGGCTACCAAGGTTCGAAAGCAGCAATGAAGTTGATGGCTCAAGCGGATGTGGTTATCGCTTTGGGTACACGTCTTGGTCCATTTGGTACGTTGCCTCAACATGGTATGGACTACTGGCCGAAGAACGCGAAAATCATTCAGATTGATGCCGACAACAAGATGCTAGGTCTGGTTAAGAAGATTTCAGTTGGTATCTGTGGTGATGCGAAAGCAGCTGCGGTTGCTCTATCTGAAAGATTGGAAGGCCGTGCATTGTTGTGTGATGACAATAAAGGCGCTCGTCAAGACACGGTCGCAACAGAGAAAGCACTTTGGGAAAAAGAGCTTGATGAGTGGACACACGAACGTGACTCGTTCAGCTTGGATATGATTGAAGAAAACTCACACGAGACTCCGTTCTCTGGTGGTGAATACCTTCACCCGCGCCAAGTATTGCGTGAGCTAGAAAAAGCGATGCCAGAAGACGTAATGGTCTCAACCGATATCGGTAACATCAACTCGGTGGCAAACAGCTACTTACGCTTTGAAAAACCACGTAGTTTCTTTGCGGCAATGAGTTTTGGTAACTGTGGTTACGCGTTCCCGACCATCATTGGCGCGAAGGCAGCAGCACCTCATCGCCCAGCTATCTCTTATGCAGGCGACGGTGCGTGGGGCATGAGCCTGCTGGAAACCATGACATGTGTTCGTCATAACATTCCAGTGACAGCCGTGGTATTCCACAACCGTCAATGGGGTGCAGAGAAGAAGAACCAAGTCGACTTCTACAACCGACGCTTTGTTGCCGGTGAGCTAGATAACCAAAGCTTTGCAGAGATTGCACGAGCAATGGGTGCTGAAGGTATCACGGTTGATAAGCTTGAAGATGTAGGTCCAACCTTGCAAAAAGCCATCGACATGCAGATGAACGAAGGCAAAACAACCATCATTGAAATCATGTGTACTCAGGAGTTGGGCGACCCGTTCCGCCGAGATGCACTATCAACACCGGTTCGTTTCCTAGATAAATACAAAGATTACGTATAAGTCATAGGAAGTTTGCCCGGCCAGCGCATCATCGAGAAGGTTATCGAGCGCATGGTCGGGTAATATTAACGGGTATTGGCAAGTGCTTAGGTGAAGAACATAAACGCTTAGTTCAATAATCTCTAGTTAAACATTAGAACACTAATTAAATGGCTCATAAGTATATAAGTGGTTTTAGATATATACACTTTGTCACTCGTTATTATTAATCGATCCTTAACTAATGGATCCAAAAATAGTTCTTTGACGAAGATGTATACCTATTATTATTTTGGGAAGTTATAGCTGACGATGTTAATTTTATAATCTTAAATGTTGATGCTTGGATTGTACCGAATTTAAATTAAGTGACCTATTACATGCATGTTGTGAAAAATAAATGTTATATAAGCTCACTCGAAGAGCTGTATAAAATAATTGATTCATTAATGAATGAATGCAGTGACCAACGTGGTTTGATGGGCGTTGTTGATCAAATCAGCTTGAGGTTCAACGACGCCATATTTGACTAATCG
>NZ_JBGONQ010000020.1:0-90423 GCF_041439145.1 Vibrio sp. 1F255
TGTAGCGCCCACTTTCGCGTGTTATTGGAGCGACACCAATCAGTGATGCTGCTTGTTTATTCGTGATGTAACCAAGTTCAGGTACGTTGCTAATTATTGATGCAGCGGCAATGTTTCCTATTCCTGGGACGCTTTGCAATATTGTGTTTTTAGCTTGGTATTCAGGGCTATCTTCAATGAGTTTAACGAGCTTTTCTTCTAACTTGGTGATTTGATTTTTTATCGTGGTTAGCATTGGTTTGATAGTCGGATGGAGAGAGGCGGGAAGTATCTGGATTCGGTTCTTTTCCATGGTTTGCATGGATAACAACTGGTTTCGGCGAATGACTAAGTCACTCATTAGGCGTATGTTTTTTGGCTTTATGACAGTAAGAGCTGGTTTGATTGCTTCTCCATAGTGAGCGATCAATTCTGCATCTAAACGATCATTTTTGGCTCTGCGGCCAATAGCACCAGCGAATCGTTTTATGTGGACAGGGTTTGCTCTGACAATAGGTAATTGAGCCTCTGCACATGCAAGAACAAAAGGCATTTCTAATCGGCCTGTAGCTTCAATAACGATTCGTTCAGGACTGTGACTCTTAATCGTTTTGAGTGCTTTTTTGATGCCTTTATCATTGTTCTCTACTGAGAAAAATAGGTCTAGTGGCCTGATGTGGATGTCTAATTGTGTTTTGCCGGTATCAACTCCAACGTTGATGCTTTGATTGATTTTAGTATTCATAATAAGCTAACTCATGCTTGCGTAATGCGGGTTCGAGACCCAGTCGACTATTCGAGGTTTATGCTTGAAGTCCTATGTAGCGTTCATGTTTGTTATCGGTCTCTCGATAGAGGAGCCAGCGTTTAAACGAACTGCTACATAGAAAGCTTTAGTTGCAGCTAAAGCCTGGGTCTCACATTACCCGATTGGAGCGCTTATTATCCATACAAACTGTTTAAGAGTGATTCGCAACGCGTGGCATTTTTACTATGCGTTGCTCACACCTTAACAGGGCTACCGCAATCAATCATCTAACCTTTTCATAGCTTTACGGTAAACATCGCTACGTTCGCGTTTTCCGACTGCTAAGACGGTTACAATGATGACATCGTCTTCAACTTTGTAGACGAGACGGTAGCCCGATTGGCGCAGCTTAATCTTATACATGTTGTCAGCTCCAGAGAGTTTTGAAGCCGGAACATGCGGGTTATCTAAACGCTCGATTAGCTTTTTCTTAAATTGTTGTTGAAGCGTTGAGCCAAGCTTTTTCCACTCTTTGAGTGCACTCTTTTTAAAGTCGAGTTTATAGGTCATCAATATTTACCGAAATACTCTCTTCAGATTCACGCTCTTTCGCAATAGTTAGTAGTTCAAGATCTTCGAGTCTGTCCATCATCATTTCGTACGCTTCGGCTGGTACGCAATAAAATGCTGGCTCATTTCGGTTCAGTATAGCAACAGGTTCACCGTAAGCACTAGTTGCAACTTTCATAGGGTTAGCTTTCAACTCAGTAATGCTTGCAGCAACATCGGCTAAAATTCTAGTGGTCATTTAATAGGTCTCTTAAGTGGTCTTTATTTTGGTCATTTTAGCCTCAATCAAGCGGTATAACAAGTTGCTTAAGAGTGATTCGCAACACGTGGCATTTTTATTATGCGTTGGTTTATGTGTTTAAGGTATTATGCGGAGGCTAAGGTATTGGTTTGCTCACACCTTAGCAAGGCGTAAAGTGTCGATATCTTGGGATAATAGTTCTAGATACCTAATTCAGAATAGCTGCGTAAACCTTAATTTAGAGGCTCTTGAACCATGGTATTACTTATAGTTTGGTTGGCTATTTGGGTTTCTTCAGTCAAGCCACTTGCTTCTGTCGCCCGACGAACATACCGCATTAGAGTACAAAGTAGTTCGAATGGTTGGAAAAGTATTTTGTTTTCTATATTGGCTCACCTTACCTTTGTTCAACTATTTAGCTTTCCTGTAGATAGTTGGTTTTACTGGGTACTTCCAGTACTAAATGTTTTGTTTGTTATGCACATGCTCTTGCTCTTGGATTTGGTTCTAGATCGTTATAGTGTGGTTGATACTTCACGTTTTACCCATCGTTCAATTGCACCTTTTTTGGTGTCATGTAGTGCATTTATTGCAATGCTTTTCTACTCAGCTTATCTCAATGATGCAATACTGAGGGGAGTATGTATTGCAGCTCTCTCAATAGGTTTGACAGGGTTTCTAGTAACTTATAGAAATGTAAAATAGGGTCATACAGCTAACAGAGTATTTTAGGTTGATAAGAATCAACCCAACCAAACAGGGCGCCAATAACGGCGCCCTTTGTATTAGTTGGCAACGCTGTAAGTGTCGTAGTCGCGCAGTAAGAAGAGTGCGACACAGGCTGCGAGCATTGGCCAAGAGGCGAAGAATAGAATGTTATTGAACGGGTCCATGTATTTTCCAAAAGAGGCGAAAGTTGAGCCTGCATGAAGGACTAAAATGGCTCCGTAGGTGTACTTTTTCCACATGCCTACAACGAATGCGCCTAAAAATCCGAGCTGCGCGACACCCAGAGCCATCATCGCATTGTTCGAGATGTCGATGCCGTAAAAGCCAGACAGTACTTTTGTCGCGTGCTCAGGGACAAGGATCTTATCCAAGCCCCAGAATAAGAAGACGATAAAAATGCCGATTCTCAGCAGTAGTAGGCTAGTCGCCAGTTTGGTTTGAAGTGTCTTTTCCATGATATCCCTTGTGATGCATTCAATGATGCGATGATTTAAATGTTCATCAAAGGAGACCCATAGCCTTCGCGTTTTCTTTCGCAGTTTTTCAGTGGCTTATGTAACAGGAAATGTCTGGTTGGTTTGTTCCTCAACGTTATCGGACTCAAAATGCTGCTGCCTGAGTAAGCTGACAGTCAGGTTTATCGGCATCGGCTTATAAAAATAGAAGCCTTGGATATAGTCGACACCGAGCTTAGATAAGATTTTCACTTGGGATTCATACTCGACACCTTCGACGATGACTTGCATGCCTAAGGAGCGTGATAGTTGAAGCATGGACTCTAGCAAAGGGAGACCAAAGCTGGATTCGTCGGATATGTTTTTCACAAACACGCGATCAATTTTGAGAATGCTGAACGGGAACTGTCTTACGAAATCTAACCCTGCGTAGCCTGTACCAAAATCATCAATCGCGACTCTGACGCCCCTGTTCGATAGTTTGGTTAGGTTGTCTCTAATTTTGACCATGTCGGCATCAGAACATTCACCATATTCGGTTACTTCAAAAACCACCTGCTTGAGGATCTCAGGGTGTCTTTTAAAGATGCTGATCACTTTGTTAGAGAAGTTACTGTTAGACACTACGTTGCGGCTGATGTTGACGCTGATGTACTTTGAGTCGAACACATCTTGATTGCTTTTCAACGTCATTAATACTTTGCGCAGCACGAAGTAGGTGAGCTCCTCAATTAAGCCTAAGCTTTCAGCAAGCGGAATGAAAATAGCCGGGGAGACGTTACCTTCAATTGGGTCGTTCCATCGTAATAGTGACTCACAGCCGACGATCTCATTGGTGTTTTGGTTAACGATAGGCTGCATGTGAACATGAAGGTGTTGGTTTTTTAGCGCACTTGAAAGCGAATATTCTAAGCTGCGTTGGCTCTGCTTTTTATGCTTGATGGAAAGGAGAATAATGGTGGTGATTCCGGCCATCAAAAAGCCAAACCATAAATAACTCAACATGAAGTGAAGATAAAACTGATACCCAATGTATGAGGTGATGGTCAATGGGTAGGTGTTTGATTGTATCCGCACCTTGGCGATTGATGAGTCAATATCGGTAGGGTGGATATCTCTTTTGATCACTTCAACTTTGGCCTGTATTCCATGGCTGCTCAGGTTTGTTTCAACAAGGTCATAGATGAAGTGTGGCGGAATCATCAGGCTCACTCCGGCATCTTCTTTGTTAGAGAAAATGAGCATGATGGACTGAACTTGCGTGATGGCCGAGTTGGAATACGACAGGGTCGTTAAATTCGGGTCGTCATTGAGCCGCTGCCTGATGGTGCTGTATAGGCGAAATGAAACGTCACCATCGGTGGTTGAACAGTAAAATCGGTTCTCTTTATTGAATACAGCTGCTTCTTTTACCCAATCGGCTTCAAAAACGTTTTGTCGAAGCTGTCTAACGATCGCGTCGCAAGACTGTTCAGGTCTAACTTCAGATAAAAAACGGTCGAACCTTGATTGGATCCCTTCTAACCTGGTTTCGACTAACCTTGATGTGTCTTCGGTTAATGTTTGGTAGTGATGCGGTGTAAAAGGAATGAGCATTGCCATGGAAAAAAAGAAAGAGATGGCAAAGTAAAATGAAGTCTTGGCAATGTTTTGGTACTTGATATCCATAGTTGGAGAAGCGTTACCGATTTATGTGAGCATTCGATTTAATTTATAAAGTTAGCGTTTAGGTAGCAATATAAATAATTAATAGTGTGAGTGCAGGCACGAATTATTGATATAAATAATATGTTTTCTAGTTTTACCAGCAAAATCTGAGCGTTATCTCATTTATTTGAGTTGGCGAGGCGTCATTTTTGATGATTTATGCGGATAACAAATGCTTATATCCTGATAAATTTTATTGTTATTTGCTCTGGCTGAATGAGCTGAATGAGCTAAATATTGAGCCACGTTTAAATAAATAAAGTCACGACACGATTCGTTTTGGTGGTGGCAGCATAAAGGATGATTATGACAAAACTGATATCGGCACTCATAGCGGTGTGCTTCTCATTCTCTGCGTTGGCCGACGAAGGTGTTGTTGATTGCGAGAATGCGATGAATACCATCGAGATCAATCACTGTGCGGCAATTGAGTTGGAATCTGCACAAGCGGAGCTCGATAAATACCTTGCAGCCAGCTTTGAGCACAATGCTTATGATGCTCAGCTGGTGGCGTCAATTAAGAAGGCTCAGGAGAGCTGGCAGGCGTACATGACAGCACATTGTGACTCTGTTTACACCCAATGGCGTGATGGTTCTATTCGAGGGGTTATGGCGCTTTCCTGTAAGACGACGTTAACCAAGCAGCGCACGCATGAGGTGTGGGCGAATTTCTTAACCTACATGGACAGCACGCCTCCCGTTTTACCAGAGCCTTAATTAGCGCCGTAGGCAGGTTTAAAATACGTACAGGACTGTGCACCTGCTTCAACCTTTGGCGGGCGAATAAGAAAGCGATAGGGGATTGCCTTGCTCTTTCGTTCTTAGTTCTTAGTCTCTAGCTTGAAGCATTACAGCTTTAAGTATTACCTAGTAAGGAATCGATTTTGAATAATGTCAGTATCACGCTTATTCAGCTTGAAGTTGAATACAAAAACAAACAAAAGAATATAGATTCGGTCTCTGATCTTTTGCAAGCGGAGCCGTCAGTCGGTGATATTACTTTACTGCCTGAACTGTTCACGACTGGGTATATTTTTAACGAGGCTGAAGAAATTCATGAATTGGCTGAAGACTTCGCCGACAGCAGTACTATTGATTCATTAACGCAGCTTGCAGCGAAGCATCACACCTTGATTGTTGCTGGTATTGCCGAGAAAGATAGCGGCCAATATTACAACAGCGTCGTGGTTGTGGATGCTTCCGGTTTACGACACAAATATAGAAAAATCAGTCAAACCAAATTCGATAAGCAGTATTTCTCGAGAGGGGAGGAACGCCTCTCGTTTGAGCACAAAGGCTTAAAGTTTGGTGTCGCGATTTGCTTTGATATTTGGTTCCCAGAGATCATGAGAGGGTATCAGTCGGTCGACGTTATTCTTCACCCTGCCAACTTCGGTGGGCATCATAGTTTTGCCATTGCTCAAGCGAGAGCCTTGGAGGAAGGGTGTCACATGGTTACTTGTAATCGCGTCGGGCAAGATGTGGTTAATGCGTTTACCGCGACTTATTGTGGTGGAAGCCGAGCCTACTCACCCAAAGGGGAGTTAGTGACTAAACTTAACGACAAGCAATCGGTAGAAACCGTGAGTATTCAAGATCCCTCGATTGCGCCGCAATACAATGGCGTCGATGTGTTAGACGAAATACAGCAAATCGCATCTGTGTTGAATCGCTAAGAAGATAAGTGAAGTGCATTAGGAGCGAAAAGGGCAAGGTTTTTTAACCTTGCCCTTTGTTGTTTAGATCTCTAAGAAGGCGCTTTAAATGGCTTTTACGCTGCTTCGTTCAACAAGAGTAGGTTCAAGTTCAACGACTTGCGGATAAGCATCTGGAGTTTGTAATCTGCTCAAAAGCGTATCCACTGCGGTTTTACCTAAACGATGTTTTGGCTGGTGGACAGTGCTTAACGCGGGTGTCATGTACTTCGACAGGTGGATGTCATCGTAGCCAATGATAGACAGATCATTCGGAATCGATGTGCCATCTTGCGCCGCAGCGTGAATCACGCCCATCGCCATCATATCGTTACTGACGAACAAGGCAGACGGCATTTCGCCACGAGTTTTCAATGTCTGATAAGAGTCAAAACCACCGTCACATTCAAAGTTGGATTCAACAATCCACTTAGGGTTGATCTCTAAATTGGCTTCTTCCATTGCTTGCTTGAAGCCTTGATAACGAGACGAAGCTTGATTACGGTGCAGTGGGCCAGTGATACAACCAATTTGAGAATGACCGTTATCTATCAAGTGCTTAGTTGCCATGTAGCCACCTTGGTGCGAGTTGTCTTGGATCTTATCGCTCGCAAACAACATAGGGCCCCAGTCCATGACCACAACAGGCAGTTCTGGGTAGCGCTCGAATACATCGATATGTTCGCCTTCAAGGGTAGAACACATCAGCATCAGGCCATCGACACGCTTTTGCAGCAAGGTATCGATAGAGGATTTCATGCGTTCGCTATCGCCTTCGGTGTTACACAAGATAAGGTTGTAGCCTTTTTCGTAGCAACGACGTTCAACGCCTTTTACCACTTCACCAAAGAATGGGTTGGTGGATGTGGTCACTAGCATTCCCAAGGTTTTGGTTTGCTTCATTTTCAAGCTGCGAGCTAATGCAGAAGGCGCATAGTTGAGTTCTTTAGCCGCACTGTTAACACGCTCAGCAATCTCTTCACTGACAAAGCGTGATTTGTTGATCACGTGGCTCACGGTAGAAGTCGAAACCTTTGCGAGCCGTGCGATGTCTTTCATTGTTGCCATAAAAAATCCTTGTGGGAATAACCTTCCACGTTGGGCGATATTCTGCCTGAAAACAGGGGCTTATTCTTGTTATTTGTTGTTACCGAATTTGAAGGCTAACATCCGTTAACCACGGTTTAGCTCAGAAGTTAGGCCTTCAAATAGGTATCAAACTAAGCAGACAGTTGCTCTGCCAAAAACGCATCGGTTTCAGCACGGCTTGGAATCGACGTTTGAGCACCAAAGCGTGTCACAGAGATAGCAGCTGCAGCATGAGCAAATTTAATCGCACGCTCAAGTGGCATATCTTCAAGCAAGCCTGTCACCAACGCGCCGTTAAAGGTGTCACCTGCGGCAGTTGTATCTGTTGCTTCAACACGGAAACCTGCGATTAATTCACCTTCGCTGGCTTCATTGCCTTGACCGTGATGACTCACCCACACGCCTTTCGCGCCTAGCGTGATCATTACCGTTTCTATGCCTTTAGCATGCAGAGCCAACGCAGCCTGATGAGCAGACGCGTTGTCCGTCACGGTAATGCCTGTCAGCACTTCTGCTTCAGTTTCGTTCGGTGTAATCACGTCAACACAAGCAAGCAGTGAATCCGATAATGGACGAGCAGGAGCCGGGTTTAGAATGACTTGCGTGCCACTCTCTTTTGCTACTTTCGCAGCGTACTCAATACCTTCAATTGGCGTTTCAAGTTGAGTTAGCAGGTATTTGGCTCCGCGAATCTTCTCTAGATGTGGTTCGATTTGGTCGCAAGTCAGCTTGTCATTAGCTTCTGCAGAAAGACAGATGCTGTTTTCACCCGTTGCGGATACTTGGATCATCGCGATGCCAGTTGGCGTGTTGTCTGCCACGATAACACCGTCGATGTTGATGCCGTCTTTAGCGAAGTCTTGACGAATGTTGATGCCGAATGGGTCGTCACCGACACAGGCGATGAAGCCGATATCTGCGTTTAATCGCGCAGCAGCGACTGCTTGGTTTGCGCCTTTACCGCCAGGGATGACCTGATAGTTACCGCCAATCAAGGTTTCACCCGGACGAGGGAACGAAGGAACTTGCAGTACGTGGTCAGCGTTAACGCTACCTAAAACAATCAGTTGAGTCATGATACGAGCCTTATGATATATCGTATTTGAAAATGCATGGGTCTTTCTCATGGTGTTAAGTGCGCTCTCTTTTGTGAGCGGAATGAGAAACAGCGATGCACTGTCGGGGTTTGCTTTTGTTTGAGTCAGCGAGCCAATCAAAGCAGGGAGATAGGGAACTCCCTGCTTTATATCGCGTTACCTAGTAACGATTACTTAGCGATGATTTTTAGAGGTACTGGTACGTACTCGTCTACTGTTTCGCCTTTCAGTACTTTGTCTGCCATTTCGATACCTAGAGAACCGATTAGGTCAGGTTGTTGTGCAACTGTAGCGCCTAGTAGGCCGCGGTTAACAGCAGCGATGCCGTCGTCTGTGCCATCAAAGCCAACGATCATCACTTCTTTACCTGACGCTTGAACTGCGCGAAGTGCACCTAGTGCCATTTCATCGTTTTGAGCAAATACTGCTTGTACATCTGGGTTAGCAGCAAGCAAGTTTTCCATTACGTTCAGACCTTTAGTACGGTCGAAATCAGCAGGTTGGCTTGCAAGAAGCTCAAGGTCGCTGCCGTTTACTGCATTCATGAAGCCTTCACCACGTTCACGAGCTGCAGAAGTACCAGCAATACCTTCAAGTTGGATTACTTTCGCTTTTTCGCCCACTTTTTCCATGATGAAGTGACCTGCCATTTCACCACCGATTACGTTATCAGAAGCGATGTGGCTTACTACGTCACCACGGCTTGCACCACGGTCTAGTGTTAGTACTGGGATGTTTGAACGGTTAGCCATGCGAATTGCGTTAGACACGGCGTCTGAATCTGTTGGGTTGATCAGGATTGCCTTAACACCACGAATGGTTAGATCTTCAATGTTCGACAGCTCTTTGCTTGGGTCGTTTTGAGAATCCAGAACGATAAGCTTGTAGCCTAGCTCTTCAGCTTTCGCTTCTGCGCCATCTTTCATGGTTACAAAGAATGGGTTGTTCAATGTAGACAGAACGATTGCCATTGTATCTTGCGCCTGTGCAGACACAGATACTGTTGTAGAAAGAAGAGCAGCAGAAATAAGAGTCGCTAATTTTTTCATGGTGTAAGTCCTTTGTGTAGGGGGAGCTAAGAGGTGAGTCCTAGCTCGTTGTTACATTATTTATAGATTCTAATATTTTAAGGTAAAACAGGGTGTTACTTGTATTAACCTAGAGTGTGAATAGGTTTTATTTGTTTTTGTTGTCGACCAATACTGCCAGAAGAATAACCACTGCTTTTGCAATCATCTGGTAGTAAGAAGATACGTCTAGTAGGTTTAGGGCGTTGTTTAGGAAGCCGATAATCAGAGCACCAATCAATGTGCCCATGATACGGCCACGACCGCCAGCTAAGCTTGTCCCGCCAAGAACTACGGCTGCGATAGCGTCTAGCTCATAACCCATACCTGCGGTTGGTTGAGCAGATGACAAACGCGATGCCACGATGATGCCTGCCACCGCTGCTAACAGACCACAGATTGCGTAAACGCCGATTTTTACTTTGTCTACGTCGATGCCTGATAGGCGAGTTGCAGATTCGTTGCCACCCAATGCGTAAACGTAGCGACCAAAGCGAGTGTGGTTAAGTAGGTACCATACTGCTGCGAATACCACGACCATGATCCATACTGGAACCGGTACACCCATTGCGTAGCCAGTACCGAACCAAGCGAATGCGTCTGCTGTGTCTGTGAAGCCTGTTGAAATAGGACGACCATCTGTGTAAACCATGGTTACGCCGCGAAGTAGTGTCATGGTGACAAGCGTTGCGATGAAGGCTTGAACCTTACCCTTAGCGATAATCACACCACTAATCGCACCTAATGCTGCACCTGCTACAAGAGCGGTTGGTACTGCGATCATCACTGGGATTTCCATGCCAATCATGCTGGCTGCGAATGCACCACAAAGTGCCAGTACAGAGCCCACACTCAAGTCGATACCCGCGGTTAAGATAACCAGCGTCATACCTACAGCGATAATTGCGTTAACCGAGGTTTGGCGCAGAATGTTTAGGATGTTGTCGACAGTAAAGAAGTTTGGGTTTAAGAAAGAAACGACAACAATCAGGAAGATCAAAGCAATCAATGACTTTTGATCAATCAGCCACTCTTTGCTGATTAACGGTTTTTTCTTTGGAGCTTCAGTTGTTTTGCTCATGGTTTTAGTACTCATGCTGCGTCCTCGTTGATCTTTTTACCGACCGCACACGCCAGTAATAATTCTTGGTTTGCTTCTTTAGCATCAAATTCACCGCTTACACGGCCTTCATGCATCACCATGATGCGGTCACTCATTCCTAACACTTCTGGCATTTCAGATGAGACTAAAATGATGCTCATGCCGTCGGCTTTAAATTTATTAATGAGTTGGTAAATCTCTTTCTTAGCACCGACATCGACACCGCGCGTTGGCTCGTCGAGAATCAGTACTTTTGGTTTGGTCATCAAGCCCTTAGCGATAGCCACTTTCTGTTGGTTACCACCAGAAAGGTTGCCAATAATCTGTTCGCGAGTCGGGGTTTTGATGTTGAATAGCTTGATGAAGTCATCTACTGCAATCACTTCGTCTTTATGTTGGATTTGACCGCTCTTTGTCAGTAGGTCAAGCGAACATAACGACATGTTTTCTTTAACAGAAAGCCCTAGAACTAAGCCATCGCCCTTACGGTCTTCAGAGATGTAAGCAATGCCATTGGCCAAGCCGTCTTTCGGGCTTACAGGGTTGATGGTTTTGTTTTCTAGGTTGATGACGCCGCGTTCACTTGGAAGGGCACCGTAAATCACTTTCATCAGTTCGGTACGACCTGCGCCCATTAGGCCAGATACACCCAGGATTTCACCGCGTTTTAGCGTAAAGCTAACATCGTGAACACCAGAACCCGTCAGGCCAATCACTTCAAGACAAGTTTCACCGTGGCTCTGGCCGATACGTGGATATTGTTCCTCTAGCTTACGACCAACCATCATTTCGATTAGGCCATCTTCGTCGGTGTCTTTTACTTCACACTGACCAATGAACTTACCGTCACGAAGCACTGTGATGTCATCACAAATCTCGAAGATCTCTTTCAAACGGTGAGAGATGTAAACAATGCCACAGCCTTCATCGCGCAGTTCGTTAATCACCTTAAACAGAGATTCAGTTTCGGTATCGGTTAGCGCATCGGTTGGTTCATCCATGATGATGACCTTAGATTCAAACGATAGGGCTTTCGCGATCTCTACCATTTGCTGCTCACCAAGGCTCAACTGGCCTAAAGGTGTTTTCGAGCTGTGTTTCACGTTAAGGCGTTTAAGTAGCTTGTCTGCTTCTTGGTACATCTCGTTCCACAAGATACGACCCATGGTGCCCGTGATTTCACGACCTAAGAAGATGTTCTCGGCGATGGTCAATTCAGGGATTAGATTCAGCTCTTGGTGAATGATGCTAATGCCTGCTTGTTGAGAATCACGTGGCCCTTTAAATGCAGCAGGTTTTCCTTGGTAGGCAATAGTGCCGCCGTCCAAGTGGTAGATGCCTGTCAGCACTTTCATAAGCGTTGATTTACCCGCACCGTTTTCACCCATTAACGCCATTACGCGTCCTGGATAAACGTTGAGGCTTGCCTTATCCAGTGCTTTAACACCAGGGAAGGCTTTCTCAATTGAGTTAAGTTCTAAAATGGCTTGAGTCATGTCGGTTCCTTTACTCGGGGCCAGTTGTATTTGATTGTTCTGTCTATGTATTGTTTTGGTTCAGTGATGTCACTGAGCTGTCGTTGCGTTTTGCTTGAGCTAAAAGGTTACGCCAGCTTGGAAAATAACATTTGCGTATGGTGTGCACTCACCGGTGCGAATTACCGCGCGGCTTTCATGCGTACGCTGTTTGAATTCTTCATGAGTGATGTAAGTAATAGAAAGCGATTTGCCACAACGCGCTTCTTCTGTCTTGATTAAATCAATCAGCGCAGCGTGGTGCTCTGGGCTTACTTTCGCAAACTCTTCTGCAATCACAACACCTTCGATTTGAGATTCATCCAGCATGGTTTTTACCGTTTGCTGAAAGCTTGGGACACCGTGAGTTAAAGCAAGATCAATACGAGTTACGTGGTCTGGAATTGGTAAGCCCGCGTCACAAATCGTGATTTCATCTGTGTGGCCAAGAGTCGCCACTAGGTAAGAGAGTTCAGAGTTTATTAGAGTACTTTTTTTCATATCACGACCTATCGAAAAATAACGCTTGATGGGTTGAGAACAACTCAAGAAAAGCCATCGAAACGTTTCGATAGTGATAATAGTGTCTGATTTATCATTTGCACGTTTGATTGTTTTAGAGTGTGATAATGATCATCGAAACGTTTCGATGGGGCGTTTTTTGGTGATCTTAGTCACCGCCATTGATTGCATAAATCCTTTTACGTGGGTTCAATCGATAGCGCATATCCGAACTTACTAATGGTAATGATCTGGACGTTGGATGCTCTTAATCGCGCGAACACATTGCGTAGGTTATAGACTACGTTTGCAAGAACATGTGGTGACGAGAGTTGTCCGTCCCAACACACATCAACAATATGCTCTCTTGAAATCGGTCTTCCCACATTTTCCAATAACAAGCAGAGCACTGCTAATAGGCGAGGGCGCAAAGTGATTTTGTTTCCTTGCTGGTTGGTAATCGTTCGAGCGTCGATATCAATGATTAAGCCGTTGAAGTCTATTGTGTGGTTCATCGTGTTTTCTGTTCGTCTTATTCTAAATTGTGGAGATTGAGCAAATTGGCCTGCTGTTGGAGCGGGTAATTATTTAAGTGTGCTAATGGTCGAAGTGGGCGGGTTAACTGACACGATCAGTGAGCCTATTACTTTTAAAGCCGAAGACAATACTTACCGATTAATTGCTGGTTACAAATTTAACCGCATTGTTTCGGTTGAAGCTCAATACACAGATTTTGGTGATATCGCCCTGAAAACGAAATCTGGTAATAAGGTTTTCACTTGGACACCTCAAATCTTTTCGGTAACGGCGAACCTCGGTTACACGTTTGATAATGGCATTCGTCCATTTGGCACTATCGGTCTGTCGACTATTGATCTAGACATGAAGCTTGCTGATGGCTCTCGCCCTTCAGGAGATGGTTTTGATGATTCGGGAGATGGCATCCGTATGGGTGTTGGTGTTGGATATACGCCACCTACAATGTCTTCGTTGAGCTTTCGCTTAGCGTACGAAGCCGATGCTTTTGATATCGAAGATTACGAAAACGGACACAAGACAGAAGATACTGTTGCTCTGGATTCTTTCTACTTAGGCGCAATGTACACATTCTAAGTTTCATATTTTGCTAAACGGTAAATCGGTTTCTAAATGGGGCGTCGGTTAGCTCAACCCGTTTAGCTAAAGTGGAAGGCCGCAGTTTTTGACTGCGGCTTTTTTATGTTTAACTCTAGGCTTCACGAATATGAGCGGTAACAGACACGATGGCATGGTCCGTACTGAATTGGTCGTGTTCAAAGCTTGGATTGGTGAGGTGATGGTCTAACACTGTGTAGCTAGAGATCTCCATCAAACTAGACGAGTTCTGACAATCAAACTCGTTCGACATCAAAATGTAGTCCAGTACAGACCCAGATGCGCCGTAGTAATGGGTTGGCTTACGCTGTTCAAGCAAATCTTCTTCATGTAGCTGATGGTAAAGATCCCAGCTGTCTTTTAATCGAAAGTGGGATAGCCAATGCTTGCTGTTTTCGTCTCGGTTGATTGAGTAACTCAACAGCCCTTTAAACTCATCATTAAATAGAGGCTTATTAAAATCACCCATCAACACAACAGGTTGATCGGTTTGGTAGCGTTGGTTGGTGATGTATTGATGCAGCATCTGAGCTTCTAGGCCGCGTTGGGCACTGGATAGCCAAGAGCCAAGCCGTTCTTGGTGAAAACGAGTGAGCGTGTCACTTTGTGGTTTTGCACCTTGCTGAGCGTTGTTCGTATCGACAGATTCTGCTTTTGGTTCTGTCGGACGTTGTGATTTGAAGTGCACCACATAACAGTCAGTTGAACCTAAATGGGGTAACGTAATCGTCGCGTGAACAGGTGTTCTGTTGAATGAGAATTTGTCGCCAAGGTTGAATGCTGTCAGTAACGTCGAATCTGGCGTAACAGGCTGAACGTTTTCAATAGGGTAACGGGAAGCAATACCAACGACAGGTGAGGTGTATAGGTAATCATCTTCAACGTGTGCGCTATCGACCACTGCAAAGTATGGATAACCTAGGTCGTTCATCAATTGCTCTAAAGACTGCGGGCTAAATATCTCTTGGAAGCCAATCACATCGCAATCTAATGAACGAATCGCTTCAGCCATCCAATGTTGCTTCTTCTGCCATTCTTCGAAGCTGTAGATGTTCTCAAAATCATAATAAGCATTCGGTGGCTCGAGATAGTTCAGAAGGTTGAACGTTGCGAATGTTATTTGGTTTGGTTTGTTCAAAGTGTCATTCCATTTAGACCTAGGCTGCAAGGATACTCCAGTAAAAGTATAGTTTGTTGATTATTTAGAGCCTAAATTTCACTTTAGAAGCCAACCAAAGGAATCTTAGCCGTTGAGGCTTGTGTCATTCAGGCTAGATCAATCTTAGTGCTTCTGCCTTCCCCCGTGCTTTCCAACGCCACCAAGCTAATCAACTCAATCAAAGGAACCAAAGCAATCAAAGCTCACTGCATCCAATAACTTCGAGTGGTGACGAGTAATTTGTAAATAAACCGTCAGAGATAGAGTGCTGATGGTTTTATTAGTTATTACATGATGTTAGATTTGAACCTATACTTGATTTAACGGCATGCATTCAAAGCCGATAAATCAACTTGAATATAGAAGTCATGACATTTGAAGGGAGAGTCAAATGGGAACAGTTTTTCGACGCAAAGCTTCGCAACGCACTCAGTTTTTCAGGTTTAATTTGAAGTCATGTGCAATCATGTTGCCGCTTATTGCTTTACAACCCTCCGTTACTTACGCTTCTGAAACCCAATCAACTCCTGCTGTCACCGTTATTGAAACCACACAACTGGTTGGTTTTGGTGAAGCAAAATATCCAGCCGATTTCACTCACTTCGATTACGTTAATCCTGATGCGCCAAAGCAGGGCAAAGTGACCTATGGCAGCATAGGTACGTACGATAGCTTTAATCGATTCGGTTCCCGCGGCGTTGCTGCAAGTTATACCGGAGAGATTTACGATACCTTGATGTTTTCTCCGAGTGACGAGATTGATGCGTACTATCCATTGATCGCTTCAAAGGTTCGCTACTCCAGTGATTTCACTTGGATGGAAATCGACATCAACCCAAATGCTAAATTCCAAGATGGCGAGCCTATCACTGCGCATGATGTTGCCTTTACTTTTGACAAGTTCTCAACCGAGGGCGTGCCTCAGTATCGTGTGTATTACAAAGATATTAAGTCAGTAAAAGCGGTCTCTGATTTGGTTGTTCGTATTGAAATGAACATTCCAAACCGCGAAAAACTGTTCAGCTTTGCGCAAAGCACTCGTGTATTACCGAAACATTTCTGGAAAGACAGAAAGCTGTCTGAACCTCTAAGCGAGCCACCAGTCGGTAGTGGTCCTTATAAGATCATCAGTTATAAATCAGGCCAAAGTGTTACCTATGGTCTAGATGAAAACTACTGGGCAGCTGACCTACCGGTTAACGTTGGTCGTAATAACTTCAAGCAAGTGCAATACGATTACTACCGTGACGACACGGTAATGTTGGAAGCCTTTAAAGCTGGGGAGTTCGATCTTCGAACCGAGAACTCGGCTAAGTTCTGGGCCAACTCTTATACGGGCGCGAACTTCGATAAAGGCTACATCATTAAAGAAGAGATTAACCACGAGAAGCCTGAAACGACTCAAGGTTTCGTCTTTAATATCCAATCTCCTGTGTTCTCTGATCCTAAAGTGCGTGAAGCGTTAACCTACGCGATGGACTTTGAGTGGATGAACAAGAACATGTTCTATGGTCAGTACAAGCGTACTCGTAGCTACTTCCAAAATACCGACTACGAAGCGAAAGGCTTACCAAGCGAAGCTGAAGTCGAGTTGTTGTCTCAATACAAAGATCAGATTCCACCGCGAGTTTTCACCGAAGAATTCCAACCACCCGTCACCGATGGTAGCGGTCGTATTCGTAGCCAAATGCGCACGGCTTTCAAACTATTGAAAGAAGCGGGTTGGGTGCTGAAAGACAAAGTCATGACCAACGAAAAGACTGGCAAGCCGATGTCATTTGAGTTGTTGATTTACAGCCCAACCACGGAACGTATCGCAACGCCGGTTCAAAAGAACCTTAAGCGCATGGGTATTGAGATGAAGATCCGTACCATCGATACCACTCAATACATCAAGCGCTTGCGTGATCGTGATTTCGACATGGTTTCGTCGTCATTTTCCGCAAACCCTTATCCTAGCCCGAACTTAATGATCGTTTGGAACTCTAACTACATTGATTCTACTTACAACACTGCAGGTGTTATCGATCCAGTGGTTGACGCGTTAACAGAAGAAATTGCGCGTAACCAACAGCACCCTGAAAAGCTTCTTACACTAGGTCGTTCACTAGACCGAGTATTGCAGTGGAATTTCTACAACATCCCGCAATGGCACGTTGGCGAGTATCGCGTAGCAATGTGGGACAAGTTTGAGCGTCCAGATGTATTGCCTAAATACGATTTAGGTATCGATACATGGTGGATTTCAGAAGAGAAGGCGGCTTTGCTTCCTGAAAAACGTCGCTAGGAGTTAGTTAGCATGGCCGCGTATATATTTCGACGTTTATTGTTGGTGATCCCCACGCTGTGGGCGATCATCACCATCAACTTTTTCATCATCCAGATAGCGCCTGGAGGCCCGGTAGAGCAAGCTGTTGCTCAATTAGAAGGGCATAACTCTGGCATTATGGAGCGTTTTTCTGGTGGTGGACAAGAAGTTGATTTAAGTGAAAGTGATCAAGCGTCTGCCAGTGGCTATAAAGGCTCACGCGGGCTTGATCCTGAAGTGGTTGAAGAGATCAAAAAGCAGTTTGGGTTTGATAAACCGATTCACGTTCGCTACTTCGATATGTTGAAAAACTACGCGACCTTTAATTTCGGTGAAAGCCTGTTTAAGGGCGGCAACGTTATTGATTTGATCATCGAGCGACTGCCCGTCTCCATCTCCTTGGGATTGTGGAGTACCTTAATCATCTACGTGATCTCGATACCTTTAGGCATCATGAAGGCGATACATCACGGCTCTCGCTTTGATATTTGGTCGAGCGCGGTGGTGATTGTTGGTTATGCGGTCCCGGGCTTCTTGTTTGCAATTATTCTGATTATCTTGTTTGCAAGCGGTAACTATTTCAGTTGGTTCCCATTGCGTGGGTTGGTCTCGAGTAACTTCGATCAGCTTAACTGGTATCAGCAAATTGGCGACTACTTCTGGCACTTAGCTTTACCTATTTTTGCGATGGTTATCGGTGGCTTTGCAACACTCAGCATGCTGACCAAAAACTCCTTCCTTGATGAAATCAACAAGCAATATGTAGTGACCGCGCGAGCGAAAGGTTTGGATGAGAGCAGCATTCTCTACAAGCACGTTTTCCGTAACGCGATGTTGATCATTATTGCGGGTTTCCCAAGCGCATTTATTAGTATTTTCTTCACGGGTTCTATGTTGATTGAAGTGATGTTTTCACTCGAAGGAATTGGTCTGCTTGGCTTTGAATCAACCATTCAACGTGACTATCCCGTGGTGTTCAGCTCTCTCTATATCATGACCTTGCTTGGCTTGGTGCTGAGCATTATCTCCGACCTGACGTATACCTGGGTTGATCCTCGAATTGATTTTGAAGCGCGTTAATGGCGAACGAATAACAAGGTATTGATAATAAATGTTTAACAACCCTTTAGCTGAAGCTCGTTGGTTACGTTTTAAAGCAAACAAGCGTGGTTTTATATCCCTTTGGATATTTACCATCTTGTTTGGCTTGAGCCTGTTCGCTGAGATCATTGCCAATGATAAACCACTCTTGGTTTCTTATGATAATCAGTGGTTTGTGCCTGTTATCAATGAATATGCCGAGACGGAGTTTGGTGGTGAGTTTGAAACCGAGGCCGACTACAAAGACCCGTATGTTATCGAGCTCATTGAAGACAACGGTTACATCGTGTGGCCAATCATTCCGTTTAGCTACGACACAATAAACTTCGATATTTCAGGTGCGGTGCCATCGGAGCCCGATTCGGTGAACTGGTTAGGGACAGATGACAAAGGGCGAGATGTGTTAGCTCGTATCATTTATGGCTTCCGTATTTCCGTTCTATTTGGTTTTATTCTGACCATTGTATCGAGCGTGATTGGTGTCGTGGTTGGCGCAACACAAGGCTACTACGGTGGCTGGGTTGATCTATTCGGACAACGCTTCATTGAAGTCTGGTCTGGTATGCCGACCCTGTTCTTGCTGATTATTTTGTCGAGTTTTATTGAGCCGAATTTCTGGTGGTTGCTCGGGATTATGGTGCTGTTTAGTTGGATGAGTTTAGTCGGCATCGTGCGAGCGGAATTTTTACGCTGCCGAAACTTCGATTATGTGCGAGCCGCGCAAGCCATGGGTGTTGATGACAAACGTATTATGCTTCGTCACATGTTACCTAACGCGATGGTTGCATCGTTAACCATGATGCCGTTTATTCTTTCAGGCTCGGTGACCACACTGACTTCGTTAGACTTCTTGGGCTTTGGTCTTCCTGCGGGTTCGCCTTCGTTAGGCGAGTTGTTGGCGCAAGGTAAAGCTAACTTACAAGCGCCTTGGCTTGGCATTTCTGCCTTCGTCGTGCTTTCACTGATGCTTACGTTACTGGTCTTCGTTGGTGAAGCGGTGCGTGATGCTTTCGACCCGCATCAACAGAAGTAAGGATAGGTTATGACTTCAAATACAACGCCTGCTTCTCCGGTTTTGACCATAGATAAACTGTCTGTCGGTTTCGGGCGAAAAAACTCGATAGAGCAAGTGACACAAGATGTCTCTTTAGAAATATACAAAGGTGAGACATTAGCGCTGGTGGGTGAGAGTGGTTCCGGAAAATCGGTCACGGCTAACTCGATTTTAAAGCTGTTACCAAAAGGCTCGTCTCATTACTTAAACGGTAAGATCAATTTCTCTGGCACCGATATTCTGAGTTGTTCTGAAAGACAGCTACGTGGGATTCGTGGTGGTCGTATTGGAATGATCTTCCAAGAGCCTATGGTTTCCCTAAATCCGCTTCATCGAATTGGAAAACAGCTTGTTGAAACCTTAGCAATTCATCGTGGTATGCGAACCAACAAAGCACAAGCCTTGGCGATAGAGTGGCTTTCAAAGGTTGGCATTCGCTATCCTGAGCAAAAGATTTCAGCCTATCCGCACGAGCTATCTGGTGGAGAACGCCAGCGCGTGATGATCGCGATGGCACTGATCAATGAACCAGAGCTGCTTATTGCTGATGAGCCTACTACGGCTTTGGATGTATCAGTACAAGCGCAGATTCTCGACCTGTTAAAAGATCTGCAACAAGAGCTGGGTATGGCGATGCTCTTTATCACACATGATTTGAGTATCGTTCGTAAAATTGCCGACAGAGTGGCGGTAATGAAAGATGGTCGCTTGGTTGAAAGCAATGACTGCCAAACACTCTTTAATGCACCAGCTCACCCTTATACGCAAAAGCTTATCAACTCTGACCCGAAAGGTTTGCCCGTTCCAGTTTCTCCGGAAAGTGAACCTCTGCTCGTTGTTAATCAACTTCGTGTTTGGTTCCCGATCACGGGCGGTTTATTCAAGCGCACCATTTATCATGTTAAAGCTGTGACCGACATGGAGTTCACTTTGAAGAAAGGGCACTCAATCGGTTTGGTTGGCGAAAGTGGTTCTGGTAAATCGACGACCGGTATGGCGATACTTAAGCTGGTAGATAGTGAAGGGTCAATCACCTACTCGAGTGAACAGCTTCAAGGTTTAGATCGAAAACAGATGCTTCCGTTTAGAAGCCGTATGCAAGTAGTCTTTCAAGACCCGTTTTCTGCGCTAAACCCGAGAATGTCGGTCGCTCAGGTGATTGGTGAAGGTCTATTGGTTCATCAACAATTGGACGACACTGAACTCGATCAACGCATCTGTGACGTCATGAAAGAGGTCGACCTCGATCCTGAGACTCGCCATCGTTACCCGAATGAGTTTTCTGGAGGCCAAAGGCAGCGTATTGCGATTGCTCGTGCTTTGATTTTAAAGCCAGAGTTTATCCTGCTCGATGAACCAACATCGTCATTGGACAGAACCGTTCAAGCTCAAGTATTGGATTTGCTGAAGTCACTTCAAGAAAAGTATGGCCTGACCTATTTGTTTATCAGTCATGATCTGAATGTCGTGAAATCCTTGTGTCATTACACCATCGTCATGAAAGCTGGCGAGGTAATAGAGAAGGGCGACACTGAGACTTTGTTTGGTAATCCGCAGCATGAATATACTAAGCAGTTGGTGAGTCTTTCGAATGTTGGTGGTGTTTTATAACGCAGAGGGTTTGTTTAAAACAAATGGGCTCTGGTTGAATTCAACATGGTCATTTCGTTGTTTTAAGATTACACTGCGCCCAATATTTCAGAAGTACATATTTAGGTAGAGGTCACCATGGACCAAGAACATTACGAAGACGCTGATTACGAAGGCCAAGAGCTGGGCGAAGAAGGCGAAGAGATTGAAATTGAAGCAATTGGTATTGATGTTTCATCACAGCCAATCGAGCTCTACAAAGTGTTTAAAATTGCTAACCTAGTGAGTGGTGGCGGTGAAGCTAAGCACATCATCTCTGAAGGCTACGTAGCGGTAAATGGTGAGCTAGAAACCCGTAAGCGTCGTAAAATGTACGATGGCGATTTCTTTGAATTCAACCAAGAATACTATGTAGTGGTGTGTGATCAGCCAGTACAAGAAGAATCAGAAAAGCCGAAAAAGAAAGAAACGCCTAAAAAAGAGAACAAGGCGAAGAAAGGTCAGTCTAAAAAGGATTCTAAGAAGAAGGAATCTAAGAAAAGCAAAGCAGAAATGCTAAGCGCAAAGGCTGAACCAAAGAAAGAGAAAAAAGAGAAGAAACCGAAAAAGAAAGCGGATACGCCAAAGCCAACACGTGATGACAAAAGCGGCCGTAATTCGATTGAGTTCTTCTAAGTTATAGCTCTAACCTACTGATCTAAAGCTATTCTTTCAAAACGCAAGCAACCTTAGACTTAGGTTTACGTTAAGAAAATATCAAAAGGCTCACTATTTAGTGAGCCTTTTTTGTTGTAGCCAGTTTAATTTGAGGATAACTCTAGCTGGCTTGTTCTACTTCATTTGACGTCTTAGATCGCTTGAATGAGTAAATCATATAACCAATGATACTTGCCGCAACAATAACCGAGCAGACTCGAATAAAGTTAATCAACATTGGTGCGTTCTCAATGAACTCGTTAATTCCCCAAAGTAGAACGAGCGAGAATACAAACATGACGAGTAGTCCCCAACAAGGTGCATCGACTTTACCCGGGACAACATACCAACCATCTTCTTTGATCGGTTTATTCAAGCGTGCATATTCTGCTTGCTGACCTTTGACTGTATAAAGGTGCATTTCTGTTTGTTTGCCAGTTAGCAGCAAGCTTGCAGCGTAGGCGACAATCGCATTGACGAAAACACCGATGACACAGTACCAAGGCCAAGCAATATCAGTCGCAACCGCAACATACCAAATCGCCAAGAAGCTTGCTGCGACACCAATTAATAGTCCCTTTTCTGTAATATGTTTGGAGTAGAAACCAAGCACGAACATACAGAAGTTTGCACCTACAAAATAGGAACCCGCTTTACTTAATATTTCTAAAACTGAGCCTGTACTGGTTGCAAACATGAAGGCTGGGATGATGATACATAGCGCCCACATAACCGTAAAGAAACGCGATACTTTGAGGTAATGTTCCTCTGACTCGTTTTTCTTGTAAAAGCGTTTATAGAAGTCAGTAACAGAGACGGTAGCCATAGAGTTAAAAGCGGAGTCTAGGCTCGACATACTTGCTGCAAGAATAGCTGCGGCGATGATTCCCATCAGCCCCGGCATACCATATTCGCTGGCATAGTGCAGGATAATGGTGTTGCCATTCTCAAACTCTTTACCATCGTAGTAAGCGTTAAATAACACGCCTAATAGAATGAATACGAAGTAGATGAAGAACGCAACGTAACCCATCATTAGCATCGCTTTTTTCGCATCACCCATGCTTTTCGCCGCCATGCAGCGTTGAACCATCATTTGGTTACCGCCATACACCGTAGTGTGGAACATTGTCATGGCGATAACGCCAGCCCATACGGTGGTAACTTGGCTCAAATCTAAATTAGTTTGTAGTGCATTGGTCATGCCTTGTGACTTCAGATCTTGCATCACTTCAGTCATTGGTTGTGGCATGCCATTCCAAACGGCTTCGATGATGATGAATGCCCCAAGAAACAGAATGACAGCTTGAATGACATCTGTCCAAATAACGGCGGCAATTCCTCCCATGACGGTATAGATTAGCGCGATAACAGTGACAATGACGATGCAGTACGTAACGTCGATACCGGTAATGAACTCGAGGATTAATGAGGTCGCATATAAGACTGCTGCTGAGCTTATCGCTTGTTTAATCAAGAAAATCAAAGACAGAGTGATACGCGAGGCTTTACCAAAGCGTCGTTCTTGATATTCATAAATTGAAGTGAGACCGTTGTTGTAGAAAAATGGCATAAACACAGCAACGATAAAGAAAATCACCAAAGGGTAGTTTAGGTGGATAGCGATCACCGACAAGCCTTCTTTGTAAGACCAAGCTGGTCCACCCAAGAAAGACATCGCACTAACATAGGTACACACAACAGAAATACCGATGGCCCACCATGGAATATTTCTATCGCCTAATGCAAATTGGTTGGCGGAAGTCACGCGTCTACCAACCAGTGCACCCATAACTAAAGTCAGGACGATGTAGGTACCGAGAATTGTCCAGTTTAAAGCTCCAAACTCATACATGCTCACGTCCTTTTAATTGTTCTTCCATTTGCTCAAACAGATCGTAACCAAGCTGTTTTAAGATGTGTGCGATATCGATAGCGACCCAGTTCTCCTTGAGTAGTTCGCCTTCTCGTCGCCAGATATCCATAACGCGAAGCTCGATGTACTTGCCTGTCGGTGCTAAACCTAACCAGCCACTGGTGCCAGTATGTGTACCGTGCATATGTGGCCAACCACCTGTGGATACGTAGTCATTTTGGGACAAAATATTGAGCTCGATATCGACACTTCGATCAGGGAACGCAAATACAAATGGCCCTTGATGGTGGTCTCGGAAACCTTGGATTCCACGTGTCGTACCAATTGCAGCAGGCCCGTACCACATAAAATCGTCATGCCAGTAGTTTTCTAGATCCATTGAATCAAGGCGTTTACCATCAAATCGACCCAAGCAAGCCAACATATCTAGCACGAGCTTTTGACTTTTCTCGCTCTCTTCCGCTGCGATGCTAACGGTCTGTATTCCGTCTTGAGTTGCTGGAGCAGGGACTAATCCAGCATGGCCTAGGCTCTTGCGTAACGGATTGACGCCAGCTTGGTTCATTGCATCAATAAAATCAGGGATTAGGTAGGATTCGACAATTTGACCCTCTTGGATACAAACTATTTCGGTGTAGCGCAAGTAGAGCGTTTTTCCTGTTGCTGGAATGCCAAATAACGGCTGAGCAAATGTGCCGACAAAATAACCGGTAGAGTTTACCCAAGTGCGGCCTTCGTATTCACCTTGCATAATGATTGAAGGGCGTCGTTCAACATTAGATAGCGAGTTTATTAGCGGTAATAGAAACGCTTGCTCAGTCGCATCGACACCAGAGACGTCGTTAATCGGATGAGCGACACACCATTTAACGTCAGCATTTAGCATCTCTTGAGCTACTTGAGTCCGTTCGGATGAGTGAGCGTTAAAATAAGTTCTGTAGAAATTTTCTATCAAGCTGTTCAACATAATACTTCCTTATATAGTTAACCGATTTGGATGAG
Source organism: Vibrio sp. 1F255 (assembly GCF_041439145.1). Lineage (NCBI taxonomy): Bacteria > Pseudomonadati > Pseudomonadota > Gammaproteobacteria > Vibrionales > Vibrionaceae > Vibrio > Vibrio sp. 1F255. The sequence continues at coordinate 24,414 of NZ_JBGONQ010000020.1, forward strand.
AATCTGTTTCCAGACAGCACTTTCATCAAGTAGAGTAAATTCTCTGCGTAGGCCCCAAGGTCCAAACTCTGCATGGCTGATTCCCATGATGTGAACGTCTTTTCCTGTAGGCTTTCCAAACATGCCGTAGCCTTCATGCTTGCCTTGTAGCGACCAGCGAATCGCAGCGCGTGGTGACATCATTTCGTCATTGCGACCAATACGGTGATGAATCTTGAATTCCGCGTTCGGAAATGAAGAGCGCAGTGACATCCAAAATTGGTCGATTTCATTATGAGAAAGCGCAGTTTGTCCACCTGTGTATTCACCGATACAAGCTCGGTCGTATTCTTTTGGTATGACTGAGAACTCAGCGCTCATTACACGGCGCAGTATGTCTTCATAACGCTGACCGTATTCATTGTCATTTCCTACACCAAGGTAAGGGCCTTGAATGTCGACTTGGGGAGTGAAAGGGAAGGGGCATTGCTCAACGCCACCCTCTATTTCGATTTGTTGACGAGCGTACTCTTCTGACGTCATACCCAGTTGGTTTGCAATCGCAGCGATGTCTCGGATCATCCACTCATCATTGATTTGGTTATTGATGGCATGGCAGTCAGCGATGATTCGAAACTTAAGTGTTTTGTTTGTGGCTTTGCCAAATACACCATCATTAGTATGAGTAGCTGTAGAAATGATTCGGTGTGATGAAAGCATGCCTTGCTCAGGAGTCCCTGACCAAATAACGTCTTCACCCAATAAGGTACGGTTCGGAAACTCGGCTAGTGTGCCCATGGTCGCGCTGATGACCTTTTCGTTTCCCTTGGTGATGAAGAGTGGTGTACGGACGATAATGTCAGGTGAGTAATAGTTATGTAGGGTACTCAGACCCCGATCTTCCCAAATTTCTTTCGTGATACCTAATATGTAATCCGGAAAATCTTGCCATTTAGAATCAAAGCCAACCATAGCCATTAATCACCTCCTGATGCGTCATAAAATTAGTTATTGGATTGTTTTTGGTTACGTATCCAATATTGCCTTTTGTTATCACTGTGTCAATGAGGTGTTTTGCATATGTTTCTTTATTGTGGGTTGGATCTGTTTTTTAACAACTCTCAAAATACGGTTCTCAGTAAGATAATTGAGTAATGGTTCCATATTTATCGAGTGTATATGAACAAGATAATTCGGTTTAAATGTAGTGTGTATCTATCTAAATAATTGTATTTGTTTGCATTATATTGATTTGGGTGAGGTGAGCATTAAACCAGAGAATGCTCTGTGACGATTTGTTATATCGAAGTCATGACGAGAGAAAATTTAGAGTAATGATTCTTATGCGATGGATATTTACTTGAGTTGTTAATTTTTTTGTTTAGATTTTTTTGATTAACAATGAATTCGCATGCAACGATAAGTTTGGGAATGGTTGGATTGAAAAAGCCACTCAAAGATGAATATTGAGTGGCCTTGTTGATGGGTGCGCTTAAGACAATAATTCTGGAAGGAACAGTGATATCGCTGGCACAAAGGTGATGATCATCAAAGCGACGAGCATGGCACCAATCCAGCCTAAAATCTCCCGAGACAAGGATTCAATCGGCACGTTACCTACTTGGCTAGCCATAAATAAGTTGGCGCCGAGTGGGGGAGTGACAAACCCGATGGCTAAGTTCACGATCATCACGATACCAAAGTGGATTGGATCCATGCCTAATGCGGTCACGATAGGCAGCAGGATTGGAGTTAAGATAACAATGGCCGCTAATGTCTCCATGAATGTACCGACGATCAGTAGCAGTGCGGTGATACATAGCAAGATGAGCAGTTTGTTTTCCGTGATAGAGAGTATGAACTGTGCGATTTCAGTTGGAAGACGCTCAAGCGTCAGGATTCGACCAAAGGTAACTGAAGCGCCTACAATCACAAGTACTGCACCTACCAATAACGAAGATTCTAAAATGATCTTCACGACCTTTTTGGAATCCAGCTCTTTGTAAACAAACATGCCGAAAAACAAGCCGTATAACACACCAATCGCGGCTGATTCAGTTGGCGTGAATATACCAGAGTAGATACCACCAAGAATGATTACGGGTAATAGCATTGCCCAAATTGCTTCTTTGAGTGCTGCCAGTCGCTCAGGCCATGTTGCTTTCTTATCGTTACCTTTGTAGCCGCGAATTTTAGATACGATCAAGCAATAACCGATAAGTACCAAGCCAACTACTAGTCCAGGTACGATACCCGCCATGAACATTTTGGTTACAGAGACTTCTGCAGTAATGGCGTATACGATCATCACAACAGACGGTGGAATAATTACCCCGATACCGCCAGAAGAAGCGATCAGTGCACCGGCAAAGCTTCGGTCGTAACCTTTTTTAACCATAGATGGAATCATGGTTAAGCCAATAGCCGCAACGGTTGCTGAACCTGTACCTGAGATGGAGGCAAAGAACATACACGCAACGATCGCCACAATCCCTAAGCCACCAGTGAAGTGTCCAAAGAAGACTTCAGCAACATGCAAAAGACGTTTTGATATACCGCCTTGGCTCATTAGGTTACCGGCCAATGTAAAGAGAACAACAGCCAATAGTGGGAAAGAGTCTAGGCCTGTCACCAAGCCCTGTACTAAAAACTCAACGTTTAAGAAAGGCAAACTCAATATAGCGAGCATGCTGGCGCCAGCGAGGGCAATGCCAACGGGAACGCCAATAAGAAGCAGTAATCCGAAACTGCCAAATAACAAAGCAGAGGTCATAAGCTTAGCTCCAACAAACGGTTAGATGTGCGGTGTTTTGCCTTCAAGTGGCGGTAACGGTGTTGCGTGAGTCGAACCGACTTTGGTGAATAAGCAATGACTGAGATACGTTTGTTGATGCTGACTACCAAACGTATAGAACTTAATACCGCACAAACAAGTACAGACGCATATAGGCAGGCAATCGGGATTTCCATTGCTGGAGCGATTTGGCCCAGTTTCAGGCTTCGACCAATCACTTTGAAACCAAACCAGGCAACGGTACAGCTGAAGGCAAGGTAGATAAGGTCTGAAAGAATCAAACTGTAGTGGGTTAGATTACCCGGTAGTTTGTCTATGAATAGGCGAATGCGAATATGTCGATCATCACGAATACAGTAGCTGATGCTTAAGTACATCGCCCAAACGAAAAGGTAGCGGGCGAGTTCTTCAGCCCAAGCGATTGAGGCATCGAATAGACGCAATGCTATCTGTAAACAGAGTAGGGCGGTCATCAGCGAGATAGAAAGTACGATCAGTGTTGGTTCGAAGTATCGGTCGAACAGGCGAAACCATTTCATACGTAACTCCAAAGAGTGTTGAAAAGGGCATTGAATGCCAATGAATACACGACAGCTCAGACCTAGGACACCGTTTATTGAGTGCACTGAGATCTGAGGTAACGATTGTTAGATCGTTAAAACGGTTTGTCGGTAACAGGTGATAGATGACAAAGGTACGAACTACAGATGTTCGATCTCTGTAATCACGCTGTCGAATAGCGCTTCACCGGTTTTACTGCGCAGTTCTTGGTAAACCGCTGCATTCATCTTTTCTTTCATCTGAGCACGAACGTCGGTTGGCACTACGTTTACTGTCATGCCTTTCGCTTCAAGTTCTTTAATGACTTCTTGGTTCTGTTTAGCCGCGAGATCACGCTGTACTGCGATGGTTTCTTGGCTTACTTCATTGATTAGAGTTTGCTGATCACTCGGTAGAGAGTCCCAGAACTCTTTATTCATGAACAATACGTAGTTAGTGTAAATATGGTTGGTTAGCGATAGATACTCTTGAGCTTCGTAAAAACGCTCTGCATAGATGGAGTAAACCGCACTTTCTTGTGAGTTGATTAAGCCTTGCTGTAGCGAAGTGAAGATCTCACCCCAAGAGAGTGGTGTAGGCGCTGTGCCGACTGATTTCCAAGCACTGATTTGTGTTGGGTTTGACGCCGAACGAATTTTTAAACTATTAAGATCTTCAATACTTTCGATAGGTTGCTTGTTGTTGGTGATACTACGAAAACCAACCTCCATGAAACCTAAGCCATGAAAGCCTTTTGATTCCATTGACGTAAGAAGTGGTTTGCCGATTTTGTCGCTGTCCAATGCCTTGTGTGCTTGTGCTTCATCTTCAAATAGGTAGAAAACATCAAGTACGTTGAACTCAGGTACGTAAGGTGACAGCAACACCGATGCACCAAAGGTCATCTGTAAGTTGCCTTGCTGGACAAGCTCTGTGGTTTCACGAACATCACCGAGCTGTCGAGCTGGGTAGATCTCCACTTCAAGTTCGCCGTTAGAGCGAGCTTCAAGTTCTTTTTCAAAGTGCAGCATCGCTTTATGTACGGGTGAAGTTTCTTGGCTATCGTGAGCAAGACGAATCACATTGCTTGCAAACGTATTCATGCTAGATAGGGTTAAGCCGAGGGCAGTTATCGAGGTAAAGATTGCGCGTTTCATTGTTCTTCCTTTTTCATCACATGACTTTTTATGTGCATTCATTCGAGTCATGTTGGTCAGTGGGTTTTTATTCCGCACTTCATATCCTTATTTTGCATACGAATCCAAAATATAAACACACAACTAACAAGTCAATAACAAATCCATAAAAGTGATAAAGAAGTTAATTCGAATAGACGAAATTTTAGGCGAGGTCACAGAAAGAAGCCCTAATATGATATTAGGGCTTCTACTCTAAATTGAGTGGCGTTTTGTTGATGGGAAAACAGCGGATTTAACAAGTTGGCGGTGGGACTAAGTTGGCTAAACCTTTTATGAACTTAGTGATGTACTACCTCGTTCCACTATAATTCCGGGTTCCAATAGGTAAGTCCCTTTGGCATCGGTATTCTCATTGATACGTTGCATCAAATCTCCCACAGCACTCTGTACTATCTTGTCTACTGGTTGCGCAATAGTCGTAAGATCGTAACTCGGCCATGCGGCCATTGGGATATCATCCACGCCCATGACGGCAAAGTCTCTCGGGATATGGCAGCCAAGCTTTCTAAGACCATCCATGACACCCATGGCAAGGATATCATTAGCACAGAACACGGCGTCAGGTTTTGATGTGTGTTCCATCAGCTCTTTCGCTGCCTCTAATCCAGCCTCAAAACTGTATTTTGCATTGATGAAGATAGGTGAAGCTGCTTCACGTGTTTTTACGGTTTCAGAGAAGCCTAACCAACGTTTGTCACTGGTCATTGAGCCTGCATCACCACTTACATAAGCCAGCTGTTTGTAGCCTTTATCAAGTAAATAATCTGCTGCTTGCGTGCCAGCTTGCTGGTTGTCTAGGCCAGCGCTGTTCGCATTGACACCTTCGGTATAGCGGTTGATGAGGCTTAAGTGAACACCAAACTTTTCACATTGTGCAAACGCACGAGAGGTCAGGCGGCTTGTGGCGATGATCAAGCCATCAACCTGATATTCAATTGCTCGTGAAATGGCGAGATCCAAGTCGTCTTTGTCGATAGGGCAAAGGACAACTTGACCGCCGCGCTTTTGAATTTCCATCGCGAGTGCACGAGATTGCAAGTCGTACATTGGGTTTGATTCGCTATCAAGTGCGATTGCCACTAACCCTGAACGATTGGAAATAAGGCTGCGAGCGATCGCATTTGGCGTGTAGCCAAGCTTGGTCGCGGCATCCATAACCATTTTACGCTTCTTCTCACTAATGCTCGCTGTCGGACTGAATGCCCGAGAAACAGTAGACTGAGAAACGCCAAGCATTTTGGCAACATCAATAGAGGTAACTTTCGCTTTTATGGTGAATCTCCTTATATCGCGATAAATCCAAGCGCCACCTTGAATAGGTCAACAGGCCCTAATGAGCAAGGTTTGATAATTACAATACGTGTAACATTTGAAATCACAAAGAAAATTTATGAATTCATGACGGCTTGCTCATTTCGAAAGCCATCAATGATCATTTTGTGTTCAGAACCGACGCAAAAGAAGTTAACGCCGAGCTCTTTCCAGTGACGAGCCGCTTGAGCATTTGCGACAAACATACCAACGGGCTTGTTAACCTGTTGAGCTGCTTTGATTATTTTGATACTCGCTTCTCGCACGCATTCATCATTCATATTTTCAGCACCGTAAGACACGGCTAAGTCTACTTGCCCAATGAACAGGGCATCAACGCCTTCCACTTTTGCGATTGATTCAGCATTTACCACACCTTCTGGATCTTCAATTTGCGCAATTACGACTGTGTCGCTTTTGCTGTCTTTCAAGTGACTTGCCATTGGTTTGGTTGTGTATTTTGCTGCGCGGCTTGAGCCTGCATAGCCTCGACCACCTTCACCATAATGGGACATCTTCACTAGTTTTTCTGCTTGCTCGGCGCTGCATACGTGAGGGATCTGGATTCCTGTCGCACCGCAATCTAACGCATTCAATATGGTCGATGGCTGGCTATCTTGAACTCGAACTACGCAAGGGAGCTGATTAGCACGCGCAGCAAGAATACAGCTATCCAGTGTCGATCTATCAAAAGGGGCGTGTTCCGCGTCTAGCACAATGAAAGGGAGTTCTGCCAACGCCAGCACTTCAATGATGTGTGGGTGAGGGGTTTTAACAAAAGTCCCAAGTAGCTCGGTGTTGCTTAGTGTGTTCTTAAAGTTATCCATTACTTTTTATTCTCCATTACTTTTCGTTCGCTTTTGCAAAGGTATGCAAAACTTAACATGTGTTGTTGTAAAAAAGAGTAAAAACAATGTGATCAATGCAACATAAATTGACTGTGTTTTAATCCGATTGGCATCGTAACTAACCGTTGATAAAAGATTTTGTCATTTGAAACAATAACTTGAGATTGATTTTCTAAGTTGAGAAATGAATTTGCCAAGTGTTAAAAAAATGTTTATGTTTGTTTTGCATTCGTATCCAAAATTATACAAAACACAGAATAAACTCTGTTAAAACCAATAATCAGCAAACACTAGGCATACGCCACAAGGAGAATTACGCATGGCTCGCATTCTAAAACACGGCATCACTGAAGAAGCATCAGCATCAAACAACGCGCAAGTGCGCCAAACGGTAGAGAACATTCTTTCTGACATTGAAAAGAAAGGTGACAGTGCAGTTCGTGAGCTTTCAGAAAAATTTGATAACTGGTCTCCGGAGCAGTTTCGCTTAACAGATGAGCAAATTCAGGCATGTGTGGACGCATTGGACGAATCAACCAAGCACGATATTGAATTTGCACAAACACAGGTTCGTAACTTCGCTCAGATCCAACGTGACTCAATGCATGATGTAGAAGTAGAGACCATGCCGGGTGTTGTACTGGGCCACAAAAACGTGCCAGTAAACAGTGTTGGTTGTTATATCCCAGGTGGTAAGTACCCATTGGTTGCATCAGCGCACATGAGTGTTCTTACTGCGAAAGTGGCTGGTGTGAAGCGTGTGATTGCTTGTGCTCCTCCTTTTAATGGTCAACCAAATGTGGCAATTGTTGCGGCAATGGCGATGGCTGGTGCGGATGAGATTTACTGTTTTGGTGGCGTACAAGCGGTAGGTGCGATGGCTCTTGGTACAGAAACGATTGCTCCAGTAGATATGATCGTTGGCCCTGGTAACGCATTTGTTGCAGAGGCAAAACGTCAGCTGTTTGGTCGTGTTGGTATCGACTTATTCGCTGGCCCAACAGAGACGCTTGTGATTGCAGACGAAGAGGGATGTGACCCTGAATTAGCAGCGGCGGACTTACTTGGTCAAGCTGAGCACGGTTACAACTCTCCAGCGGTACTGCTAACCAATAGCGAAACTTTTGCAGAAGAGACAGTAAAAGAGATTGAGCGTCAGCTAACGATTCTTCCTACTGCTGAAGTGGCAGGTAAGGCTTGGGAAAACTACGGTCAAGTTATTGTGTGTGATAGCTACGAAGAAATGGTTGAAGTAGCAGATGACATTGCTTCTGAACACGTACAAGTAATGACAAAAGATCCTAAGTACTTCCTAGATAACATGACGAATTACGGCGCATTGTTCTTAGGTCGTGAGACGAACGTTTCTTACGGTGATAAATGTATCGGTACTAACCATACTCTGCCAACAAACAAAGCAGCGCGTTACACCGGCGGTCTGTGGGTTGGTAAATTCATTAAAACATGTACTTACCAGCGCGTAACTGAAGCGGCTTCACTAAAAGTCGGTGAGTACTGTTCACGTCTATGTGCACTAGAAGGTTTCGCTGGTCACAAAGAGCAAGCAGACATCCGCGTTCGTCGCTACAAAGAAAAATCGGTAGAGGCATAACATGACAAAACTCGCCTTAGTTACAGGCGGCAGTGGCGGCATCGGTGCCGCCATATGTCACAAATTAGCGCAATCGGGCTATCGCGTTGTATTTACCTACAACAGCAATGAGGTTGCAGCTCAACAGATCTTGGACAGCTTGGAAGGTTCAGGCCATGCCATGTATCAACTGAATGTTGAAGACAGTTCTGCGATTGGCGCTTTGGCCGAGCAAGTTAAAGAATCGTCGGATTCATTAGACTTGCTAGTGAACTGTGCAGGTATGACGAAGTTTGTCGCGCACAACGATTTAGAGTCCTTAAGCGACGATCTGATAGACAAGATTTTCCGTGTCAATGTTCGCGCTCCATTTGCGATGGTTCGCGCGTTTGAACCTTTACTTCGCAGCGCTAAGGGTTGCGTAGTAAACATTACCTCGATTGCAGCGCAAACGGCTATGGGTAGCAACGTGGCGTACTGTGCGAGTAAATCAGCGGTTGAAAACATGACACGTTCATTAGGACGCGCTTTATCTCCAGATATCCGAGTACTCGCTGTTGCTCCTGGCTTAGTGGATACCGAATTTGTTAAAGGGTTAGATGATGAATGGCGCAATGCACAAGAGCAGTCAACACCGCTTAAACGATTAGCGAGTGACGAAGAGGTTGCCAACGCCGTTTATGCAGCTGCAGAGCTACTGACATTTTCAACTGGTAACACCATCGCAGTCGATGGTGGAAGACCGCTAGGTTAGGCAAGAAGGAATTTAGAATGACCCTACAAAATACAATAAATAACAATCTCGTTCGTTACATGGAGCTTATCCCAGGCACGAGTGCTTTCATTGATGCACGTACACCGGGAAGCGACTTAAAAGACAACTTCTGTATCATCGGTGCTGGTGTGGCTGAAAGCAGCCGTCAACATGTTCATATCCGTGAAACAGCAGGCTTTAACATTGGTGCAGCGGGTCAGCCACCTGGCATCAAGAACTCTTTGCACTCTCATCACACTGCTGAGCTATTCGTGGTTTTCAAAGGTCAGTTTAGATTCTACTGGGGCAACGAAGGTGAACACGAAGCGGTATTGTCGCACGGTGATGTTATCTCGATTCCAACTAACCTGTTCCGTGGCTTTGAGGTTGTAGGGCGTGATTACGGCTTTATGTACTCTGTGTTAGGTGGTGATAACTCGGGTGGTGGCGTAGTTTGGCACCCAAGCGTGATTACTGATAGCCAGGGCTACGGCTTATATCTAAAAGCTGACGGCACATTGGTTGATACGATTGACGGTGATGTTGTGCCAAATCAATCTGATCTGATGCCACTATTATCGGAAGAAGAACTGAGCAAGTTCGATACGTATACGGCTGAACAGATGATGCCTTTCGTTGCTTTAAAAAAGGATTACCGAGAAATCTCGGGCGACTTTGACAAGCCTGGTGTTAAACAGTTTGCATTAACAGGCCACCCATCTGCGAGCTATGATTTCCAAGTTAAAAGCGTTGATGACGTGAGTATCTTGGCTTACGAGTTAACGGAAGGGGCGAGTATTCCTGTTCACCAACGTGACGAAAAGCAGGTGTTGATTAACTTTGAAGGCGATACTTTGCTTAACCTGGTGAAAGATGGCGAGCAAGCTCAACTGGTGTTGACGACTGGCGACGTATTTAGTGTACCAGCAGGTGCATCGTACAGCCTAGAGAACCTAAGAGGCACAAGCTTCACTTACGTGGTATTGGGTTCTGACCAACCACAAACACTGCAAGGCAACTAATGATGAAACCAGAATTACCACTGTTATGGTTACCTGGTTTGTTATGTGATGAAGCGTTGTTTCAAGACGTCAATAAAGAGCTGCCCGATTGGGTGGCTCCTTTTACTTGTGACTTGGGAACCGACACATCCATGCAAGCCTTGGCGAGTAAAGTGCTAGAGAACGCCCCGGAAAGTTTCGTGCTTGGCGGTCTATCTATGGGCGGTATTCTTGCGTTTGAAGTCTTTCGACAGGCGCCACAACGCGTGAAAGGCTTAATCTTAATGGACACCAATTCCGCAGATGAAAAGCCAGAGGTGTCGGAGAAAAGAAATGCTTTAGTCGATAAAGCAAAAGCAGGGGAGTTTGAGTCAATAACCCCTGACATCTTAATGCCAGTGCTCATTCATCCGAACCGGTTAGCGAACCAAGAACTGACTCAAAGAATCACGCAAATGGCGAATAACATCGGCATGGAAAGGTTTGAGGCTCACGCTCAGGCATTGGCGACTCGTCCTGACGCTAGACCATTACTGGCGGACATTCAGGTTCCGACGTTGATCATTACAGGTAAAGATGACCTGTTATGTCCAATTGATAATCACCTGTTAATGGCAAGACATATCAAGCAGGTATCACTTCATGTCATTCCGGAGTGTGGTCATTTAGCGACGATGGAACAGCCTAAGATCGTTGCGCAGCATATTCGTAGCTGGTTTGAAGCCAGTCAGCTGTGATTCTTAATAGTGAGCTGGCGAAGTCACTTTTCATGTCGAGTATGCAATATAAAGTGCAGTGCGCTTTATATTGCTATTGCCTCTGCACCTAAACATGAAAAGCCGTTGTTGATTTATGAGTCGCTTTCAACCTGATCAGCCACAAACTCTACAAACCTATCCCTGAGTGGGTTGTCACTCTCTCCATTCCAGATTAACCCGACAGGCCAAGTCGCGTGTTCACCTTCTAACGCAATGAATTCCACATCGGTGTTACTAATGTACTGCGCACTGCTGGGTACGATGGTGAAACCGATATTGGCCGAAACCAAGGCAAGCAGGGTGAGGATATCATCGGCTTCTTGTGTCTTAGATAAGTCGATTTTATTGGCAAGACAATATTGTTGAATCTGTCTGTCTAATCCGGGGCCACGGTGCTGAGCCAATTTTAGATAAGGCCATTTCGATAACTCAAAGAGAACCTGATCGTTACCTGGCGCTTGCTTGAGAATATCTTTGTGAACCGCAATCACAAGCGAATCATTGAAAAGCGTTAGGCTCTTTAAATCCGAGGAGTCGGGTATTCGATTGAAGCTGATATCGAGTTCATGGCTCAATAGCTCGTCGGTCTGCTGCTTAGACGGTGTGTCATTTAAAGTGACATGAACGTCTGGGTATTGCTGTTTATAAGCCGCAATCAGCTTGGGCGCTTCATGATAAGTGGACACGCCAAAGCCTATGTTCAAATGTCCCTGAGTTCCTTTCACCACAGAGCCTGAAAGCTGCTCAAACGCCTGCATTGAATGAACCAAACGTTGGGCTTCGGGTAGTAAGGTTTTACCTGCGTGTGTCAGTTCTGCGCCGTTCCTGCCGCGAGAAAACAGACTCGCTCCTATATTGGATTCCAGTCGTTGAATCTTTTTGGTCAGTGCCGACTGAGTAATGTAGAGCTGCTCTGATGCCATACGATAATTGCCCGACTTAGCCAACTGACAAAACGCCTTCAGTAAATCAAATTCCATTCCGAATGCTCATTGAACTAAGAATATCTTTCATTATATGGAATTGAATCGATTTTTTATACTGAGTTCATACCAAATCAGATAAAGCGAAATTTGAGGACGAATAATGAAAAGAGACATCAAAGTAGCGTCGGTTCAGTTTAACCATCATGCAGGCGATAAGGCGTATAACTTGTCGGTGATAGGTCAATACGTTCAACAAGCTGCGAAGAGTGGTGTGGAGATCATCAGTTTCCCAGAGATGTGCATCACTGGCTACTGGCATGTGTCTGCTTTGTCGCGAGACGAGATAGAAGCGCTAGCGGAACCTGTGCCGAGTGGTGAATCGACTCAAAATCTGATTGCACTGGCAACACAGTTTGGCATCAGTGTTGGGGCTGGTTTGATAGAGCAGGGTATGGATGGCGAGTTATACAACACTTATGTGTTCGTGATGCCCAATGGAGAAGTTCAGAAACACCGTAAACTGCACACCTTTGTGAGCCCACATATGAGCAGCGGCGACCAATACACGGTGTTCGATACGCCCCATGGTTGTAAAGTCGGTATCTTGATTTGTTGGGATAACAACTTGGTCGAGAACGTACGAATTACTGCATTGAAAGGCGCTGATATATTGATTGCGCCACACCAGACGGGCGGTTGTCAGTCACGTAGCCCGAATGCAATGAAGCGAATTGACCCAGATTTATGGTTTAACCGAGATGAAAACCCAGAAGCGATTCGTGCTGAAATGCAGGGTAAGAATGGGCGCGAATGGCTAATGCGTTGGTTGCCTGCAAGAGCGCACGATAACGGTATGTTTGTGGTGTTCAGTAATGGTGTCGGCGTTGATATGGATGAAGTGAGAACCGGTAATGCGATGATTTTGAGCCCTTATGGTGAAATCATCACCGAGACGGACAGCGTTGATAACGATATGGTGATTGCAGAGCTAAAAGCCGAAGAGTTGGATATGTGTACTGGCAGGCGCTGGATTCGTGGTCGTAAGCCTGAACTGTACCATTCACTGACGCAGTCGCTAGGTCATGAATTGGACCCACACCAAGCGCGCTTTGCAGAGAAGTAATGTTGTAAGCTCAGGTGAAAAAGGATGTATTAGTAGCGGTTAAAAGGGTGGGGAAGTTGAAAGAGAAGTGAGGGTTTCTGATGTAGTCTACCCACTTAAATCATGTTTAAGTGGGTAGACTATTTACACATCAAGTATCGAGCATCTAAGTTCTATTCTCAGTGTCTTGTGTGAGAAGAAGTTAGCTCTGATGCACGTAACTGAGCAACGGCTTTCGCTAGTTCTAGCTGAGCTTGTGCAAAGTTAATGTCTATGTTGCCCTTGTTGATGTTCTCTAGAGCGGCATATTTCGCTTCTTCTGCGCGAGCGCGGTCAATGTCTTTACCATGCAAGGCCGTGTCGGCTAATAACGTAACCACATCCGGCTGAACTTCCAGCATCCCACCAGAGACATACAGCACTTGGCCTTCTGATTTAGGGTCTGTAACAAACACGGTTACGCCCGGTTTGATCTTACTGAGAAGCGGGGAGTGACCGGGGCGGATCCCCAGTTCACCGTCAGCGCCAGAAACGGCTAGGGCGTACGCTGGACCTGAAAACAGCGTACCTTCCGCACTTACAATATTAAGTTGAAATGTATTATCTGTAATTCCGATAGCCATGGTGCACCTGCCTCTTAGAGTGATTTTGCTTTGTTAAGCACTTCGTCGATAGAGCCACAGTACAAGAACGCTTGCTCTGGGATATCGTCATATTCACCGCTCAATAGACCTTTAAAGCCTCTTAGTGTTTCGCTTAGCGGTACAAAGACACCTTTCTGACCGGTAAACACTTCGGCTACGTGGTAAGGCTGCGTTAAGAAACGTTCAATCTTACGAGCGCGAGATACGGTCTGTTTGTCTTCAGTAGACAGCTCATCCATACCAAGAATCGCGATGATGTCTTTTAGCTCTTTGTAGCGTTGCAGCGTTGTTTGTACTTTTTGTGCAATGTCGTAGTGCTCTTGGCCTACGATCAGCGGATCTAACTGACGTGACGTTGAATCTAACGGGTCAATCGCAGGGTATAGACCCAGTGCCGCGATGTTACGAGACAGTACAACGGTCGCATCTAAGTGAGCAAAGGTTGTTGCTGGCGATGGGTCAGTCAAGTCATCCGCAGGTACGTATACTGCTTGGATAGAGGTGATAGAGCCTTGTTTTGTTGACGTGATACGCTCTTGAAGTACGCCCATCTCTTCAGCCAGTGTTGGTTGGTAACCTACTGCTGAAGGCATACGACCTAGCAGAGCTGATACTTCTGTTCCCGCAAGCGTGTAACGGTAAATGTTATCAATGAACAACAGTACGTCACGACCTTCATCACGGAAGCGCTCAGCCATAGTTAGGCCTGTAAGTGCTACACGTAGACGGTTTCCCGGTGGCTCGTTCATTTGACCGTAAACCATGGCTACTTTGTCTAGTACACCTGCTTCTTTCATCTCGTAGTAGAAGTCGTTACCTTCACGAGTACGCTCACCTACACCGGTAAACACAGAAAGACCTGAGTGGGCTTTGGCGATGTTGTTGATAAGCTCCATCATGTTGACGGTTTTACCTACACCAGCACCACCGAACAGACCAATTTTACCACCCTTAGCGAATGGACAGATAAGGTCGATAACCTTAACGCCTGTTTCTAGAAGCTCAGTGCTGTTTGCTTGTTCTTCATAAGAAGGGGCTTCACGGTGAATCTCGTAGTTTTCTTTCTGACCGATTTCACCACACTCATCGATAGGTTGACCAAGCACGTTCATGATACGGCCTAGCGTTTCTTCGCCGACAGGAACCGTGATTGGAGAGCCTGTGTTTTCAACCGTTAGGCCACGACGTAAGCCATCTGACGTACCCATTGCAATACAACGAACGATATTGCTACCCAGTTGTTGTTGTACTTCCAATACTAACGAGCTTGCTTCGTCGCTAGTCACTTTCAATGCATCATAAACGCGTGGGCTGTTGCCGCCGCTGAACTCGACGTCAACCACCGCGCCGATTACTTTAACTATTTTTCCAACACTCATTCTTAAATCCTCAAATTCTGTTCTTGACCCAGTCTTTTCTAGCCCTAGACAGCTTGGGCACCTGAGACTATTTCACTCAGCTCTTGGGTAATGGCAGCCTGACGCGCCTTGTTGTAGACCAACTGCAAGTCATCAATGAGTTGGCCTGCGTTATCAGTCGCCGCTTTCATAGCGACCATTCGGGCTGCTTGCTCACAGGCAATGCTCTCAACAATGCCTTGATACACTTGCGATTCGATGTATCGATGTAACAGTTCTGAGAGTATGTCTTTGGGTGCTTGCTCATAGATGTAGTCCCAACGACGCGCTTTTTTAGGCTCACCACCTTCCTCAGAATCCGAAGGGTGGGGGAGCAACTGCAAGGTCGTTGGCGCTTGAACCATGGTGTTGACGAACTGGTTGTAAACGAGATACAAGCTATCGATTTTACCTTCGTCGTAATGCCCGAGCATCGCATTCACCGTACCTAAGATGTCTTCTAACTTAGGTGTATCGCCAAGACCTGACGTTTGTGCAATAACGTTGCCGCCGCGTTGGAAGAACGAGATAGCCTTAGATCCCACTAAGGTTGTTTCTACCTCGACTCCCTTGGTGCGCCATTGCTCCATTTCTTCTAACACTTTCTTGAACAAGTTTGAGTTCAAGCCACCACACAAGCCGCGATCGGACGAGATAATGATGTAAGCGACACGCTTAGGTTCACGCTGTTGCAGGTAAGGGTGCTGGTACTCCAGGGAACCCGATGCAACATGAGAGATAACTTTTCGCATGTTCTCGGCGTAGGGGCGAGTTAGCGTCATGTTGTCTTGAACCTTGCGCATCTTACTTGCTGCAACCATTTCCATTGCGCTAGTGATTTTCTGAGTGTTACTAACACTGGCTATCTTGGTGCGAATTTCTTTAGTACTTGCCATAATCTGCTCCTATTTGTTTTGATTTCCAGCTAACAAACCGGAGCACTTACCAAGCTTTCATCCCAACAAAACCTTCTAGGATCTCTTTAAGAGCACCGTCGATTTCGTCATTGTAATCGCCTGTCGCGTTGATTTTTTCGAACAACGCAGGGTTCTGACCTTTGGCATAAGCAATCAGCTCTTCTTCAAAACGGGCAATGTTGTTTAGCTCAACACCGACCAAGTAGCCTTTCTCTGCTGCGTAGATAACCGTTGCTTGCTCAGCGACTGACATTGGAGAGTATTGTTTTTGCTTCATTAATTCGGTAACACGCTCACCATGGTCTAGCTGTTTGCGCGTCATCTCATCTAAGTCAGAAGAGAACTGAGCAAAGGCCGCCAGCTCGCGATATTGAGCTAATGAAGTACGGATACCACCAGACAGTTTCTTGATGATCTTGCATTGCGCCGCACCACCCACACGAGATACCGAGATACCTGGGTCTACTGCAGGACGTAAGCCTGAGTTAAACAATTGGGTTTGAAGGAAAACCTGACCATCGGTGATTGAGATTACGTTGGTTGGTACAAACGCTGATACGTCACCCGCTTGAGTTTCAATGATCGGAAGCGCCGTTAATGAGCCAGTTTGACCTTTCACTTCACCGTTAGTGAACTTCTCTACATACTCTGCATTCACTCGTGCTGCACGTTCTAGAAGGCGTGAGTGAAGGTAGAATACGTCGCCAGGGAAGGCTTCACGACCCGGTGGGCGTTTCAATAGCAATGAGATTTGACGGTAAGCAACGGCTTGTTTTGATAGGTCATCATAGATGATCAGCGCATCTTCACCGCGGTCACGGAAGTACTCACCCATAGTGCAACCGGCATAAGGTGCTAGGTATTGAAGTGCTGCAGACTCTGATGCTGATGCCACGACTACGATGGTGTTTTTTAGCGCATCGTGGTCTTCGAGTTTACGAACCACGTTAGCGATAGTGGAGGCTTTTTGGCCAATCGCCACATACACACATTTGATGCCAGAATCTTTCTGATTGATGATCGCATCGATAGCTAACGCTGTTTTACCCGTCTGACGGTCACCGATGATAAGTTCACGTTGACCACGACCGATTGGCACCATGGTATCAACCGCTTTATAGCCAGTTTGAATTGGCTGATCAACAGACTTACGTTCGATTACACCGGGTGCAATCACTTCTACAGGGTCGAGTCGGTCACAACTTACTGGGCCTTTGCCATCGATTGGCTCGCCTAATGTGTTCACAACACGGCCAAGAAGACCGTTACCGACGGGGACTTCCAAGATACGACCTGTACCTTTCACTTTCATACCTTCAGATAGGTCAGTGTAGGGGCCCATAACCACCGCACCTACTGAGTGCGTATCGAGGTTAAGTGCGAGTGCGTATTTGCCACCTGGTAGCTCAATCATCTCGCCTTGCATAACATCAGCAAGGCCATTGATTGTGATGATGCCATCACGAACCGATACGATAGTGCCTTCATTGCGAGCCTCGGTGCTCACATTAAATTTCGAGATACGTTCTTTGATTAGATCGCTGATTTCATTTGAATTTAATTGCATAATTGTTACCTATCTCGCGTGAAGTTGATGAGCCAATCGGTCAATTGATGTGTTTAAAGAACCATCGATAACGGTTTCACCCGCCTTGATGACCATTCCACCTACTAACGTGTCATCAATAACCTGCTTCATTTCAACCTGACGCTCTAATTTCTTCTCAAGTGCAGCTGTTAGTGACGTAACTTGATCTTGTGTCAGCATTTCTGAACTGGTGACAGTGACAGGCACTACACGTTCATGTTCGTCCTTTAGCTCGCAGTACAATTCAAACAGGTCTCTTACAACAGAAAGGCGGCCGTTCTCGGCCAAGACTCGAATAAGATTAATGACGTGGTCATCAACGAGTCCTTGGCAAATATGAATGATGAGGTTTGCCAGCTCTTCTGTTTGGTGTGTAGAAGCACCTTCTGCTGAAGAAATCTGACTAGCGATCGTTTCTTCTTCCGCGACAGCCACAAGAATGGACAGCATTGAGTGCCACTCTTGTAACTGGTTTTCACCTAAAGCAAATTCAAACGATGCTTTGGCGTAGGGATGAGCAATATTGGTGTAATCTGACATATTGCCTCTCCTTAGAGTTCGCTAATCATTTGGTCAACTAGCGCTCGGTTCGTTGCGGAATCTAGGTTTTTGCTAATCAGTTTCTGTGCACTTTGAATTACTGCGTCTGCCATATCTGCCTGAAGTTCACGGCGTATCTTTTGGCGTTCGCCTTCTAGCTCAGCTCTACCTTGTTCTAAGATGCGTGCCTTTTCTTGCTCGGCTTCTTGTTGCGCTAAGCTGATGATTTCATTGCGGCGTTTTCGGCCCTGTTCAACCAGTTCAGTCACATCTTTTCTTGCATCTTCGATGAGTTGCGCGCCATTTGATTTTGCTAGTTCTAGCTCTTTCGCAGCGTTCTCTGAGTGGCGTAAACCATCAGCGATTTCTTTTTGGCGCTCGTCTAACATCGCGGTGAGAGGGGGCCATACATATTTCATGCAGAGCCAAACAAAAATCACGAATGAGATTGCTTGTCCAAACATGCTTGCATTTAAGTTCATACCTTCCTCACTAAATCTTGATTATGTATAAATCGATCTTTCAAAGCGGTTTGATTAAGCCACGGCGAAGATGATGTATAGACCGATACCAACACCGATCATCGGTACTGCATCCACAAGACCCATCATGATGAAGAATTGAGTACGAAGCATTGGAGTAAGGTCTGGTTGACGCGCAACACCTTCAAGGTATTTACCTGCTAAGTTACCAATACCAGATGCTGCACCTGCTGCACCTAAACCGATCAGTAATGCACCTGCTACATATAAAACTGCGCTTACGATATCCATTTGTATCTCCGATAAATAATTTTTTAGTTAAATTTTTTAGTTATTAATTAGTGGTGTTCTTCTGTTGCCATACCTAAATAAACAACGGTCAGTACCATAAATATAAATGCTTGCAAGAATACGATTAATATGTGGAATAGTGCCCAAGGAACACTCAGTGCCCATTGCATCCACCATGGCATTAATGCGATCAGAATAAATATCATCTCACCTGCATACATGTTTCCAAATAATCGTAAGCCTAGTGATATAGGTTTTGAAATTAATGTTATTAATTCAAGAACTAAGTTAACAGGGTATAAAAGAGGGTTATCAAATGGCTGCGTAGTAAGCTCTTTGATAAAGCCTTTCAATCCTTTATTTTTAAATGTATAAGTCAACAGTAAGATAAATACACCGAGTGCCATCGACATTGGAATATTTACGTCCGCCGTTGGTAGATCTCTAAAGTGTTCTAGACCCATTGCACGACTTAATGCTGGTATGAAATCTATTGGTAATAAATCGACCGCGTTCATTAACAACACCCAAACAAAAGTGGTTAATGCCAGTGGCCCTATTAATTTATCCTCCGCTTGAAAAATCTCTTTTACTAGGTTGTTTACAAAATCAAATATCAGTTCGATAAAACATTGAAATCGACCTGGAACACCGCTGGTGCCCTTAGTCACTACGTATCGAAAAGCTCCAATAAACAGTAAACCCGTAATCCAAGATACCAACATCGAGTCGATGTTGAACGCCCAGAAACCATCACCTGTAGTTAAGAAGGTTAAGTGATGCTCTATGTATTCGTGAGCGGTAGTTACTTGATCCATACTACACGTACTCCGATCTTGTAGAGGCAGTAATAAATGGTGTTAAGAAGTACCCAACCATAGTGAGAATATATGCGTACAATATTACTGGGTTATCCAATTTGAAAAACTGGAACGCCAAGATAAACATTAAGAACGTATAAGTTATTTTCACGACACGACTCATTTGCATTAAGTCACGTAAACTATAATTAGGATTCTTGCGCACCTTTAGGCTTGCATATATAAAACCAAACAGCGGAGGTAGCATCGCAATTCCGATACCCAAAGCCGACGATTCCATATCTACTTTATTACCAAAAAACACTTCATATAAAACTACACCGACGGCTAATACTACTTGGCAGAGAACAACTCTTTTAGCAGCAACAAGAATGTCACCACTTATCCCATTAAGCCTCATAATAAAACCTTATATTTAACAGTGTAAGCTCATATAAAACACAGTTTGAATATGTCTTGCTACTCGCATTTACTTGTTAATAAAACTTTGCTTGTTAACAAAGAGATAATCTTGCTGGTTTTATATCTCCTGACGAAATAGAACGATATAAACTAGTTCGCTCTCGTTTCGACAAAATATAAACTACGCCTAAAATTATGTGATCAAAACGACAAATATTGATATCAATAATTCCATTTTTGAAATGAATGTTTTTCATTTATGAAAGTAATAGTTCTATCACTTTATTCATGAATATTTAAGATGCTTTATCCTTGTGAAAAAGAGGGTCTTTTTAGAAGGGAGTAGCGAGCTAAATTTTCAACTTATGATCTTATCAATTACGACTATTCAAACACTTAGGTTCATTTACAAGCTGAGTTGTGAAGTGTGATTTTGGTAGGGGTTAAGCTTGTTTGAGGCAATGATGGAAGATCTGGTTTTTCTGGTAAATTAAACGTACGTCGCTCCTTATCAATAAGCGAATATTTTTTATATTGTCGTCAGCTTGTCACTATTTGCGTGCGCGAGAGTGAAAATTCAGCGCCTAAATGTTGATGATATAGGAGTGAAATGGGGGACTGGGTGTGCGAGAAGCATGGTGCGGAGAAGAAACACCGAGTTTTGAGGAAGTAAATGGCAGCAGAGCGCAGCCTAATTTACTTAATCTAGGCTCTCTTATGACTCTTCATAACTGAGGTATTGAATACATAAGTCATGGAAAGCCTGTGCTTGTGGCGAGATCGTACGATCAGACAGTCTGAAAATGCCGATTTGTCGTTGCAAGGGTGGGTCAATTAGCGGAATCCACACCAAGCGGGTTTCATTGGTTGGGAAAGCCAGCTTAGGTAGCGTGGTCACGCCTATCCCGAGCTCTAACACCGAAAAAAGCGAGGTAATGTTCTCGACAGAGTACAGGGCTTGTTCGCTGAGCATGCGCGCAGGTGTTGGGTCCAGTAGGGTGCAAGTCCCGTTACGAATGAAGGGCTGCTTTAACAAGGTTTGCCATTCGATTCCTTCCCGTTGAGAGGCGATAGGGTTATCTTTGAGGCACACCACACCGATAGGATCAGAAAGCAAAGGCGTGAAGTCGATGCTCTCTTCTTCTAAATGGGAGCTATTACCGAGGGCAACATCCACCTCGCCAGAGAGTAATCTTGCTTCTACCCCTGCCGCATTATCATCAATCAAACTCACTTCTACATTCGGGTACTGCTCACAAAATGCCCCTAAAACACTAGGGATGAGTTTTGCGGCCACCGAAGGCACGCTCGCTATTCGAACTCTTCCTTGTTGTCCTGCTGCCGCTGCGCGTAAGTCATTGTCTAATGCTTTGTAAACGTTCAGAAATTGAATGATCTTGGGCAAACATATTTCTCCAAAAGGCGTCAGTGTCGATTTGTTGCCTGTTTCAAACAGAGGTTGGCCGAGTATTTTTTCCAACTCTTTTATCGAAGTCGAAAGTGCCGCTTGCGATCGATTTGCACGGTGAGATGCCGCTCTAAATCCACCTTCTTCGACCACCAAAACGAAATGTTTTAACTGTTGTAGCTTAATACTCATGACTCCGATCCTTCTCTAGCCCTTGCTATACCTTACTTTTCGCAAGGTGATAGATTTTATTTATCAAATGCACAAAATTTACCGTTAGATTTATCAGGCGTCAAGGTGCAGTATTTAACCATCTTGAAACATAGTTGTTACAAAGTTGGATAAAATCGTGAACGCACAAACTAAAAAACACCCAGTAAAAACCTCTCTTTTTGCTTCAAAAGCACCACTAGAGTGGGCAATCGTTAATAACGGCACTCTATACACTGCGCAGATTCCAATCGATGAAACGGGCGCAGTAGTAGAAGGCGGTATTGAAGCGCAAACGCGTCAGACTTTTAACAACCTTGTTCATACCTTGGAGTGTGCAGGCGAATCGATGGATTCTGTGCTGCAGGTTCTGATTTACGTGACTGACCGTGAATACCTGAAAACGGTAAACAGCGTATACGGAGAATACTTCAACGCACCTTATCCAAATCGTGCAGCAGTCGTTGTTGCAGGGCTAGCTAGAGAAGAGATGTTGGTTGAGTTCGTGGTTTATGCATCGGCGTCTCAACCTGAATAAAGATACTGTGAACTGAGGCAATTTGCGGATTAAAGCTGTTTTGAATTAAAGCGGTCTATTGATACAAGCGACTTGGTTCAGTTTTAGATACAAGATTTAAACGTAGTTACTTATATAAATTAACGTTTTATTCATTAATCAGATGGTTGCCAGACTCAACCGCAACCTAACCGTTACAAGGACAGAATGATGACTCAATTACAGAATGTTCAAGCAGAAAACGCACTTTACATTGGCGGCGAATGGCAAGCGGGTGTAAGCACCGTAGCGAACATTAACCCATCAGATATTTCTGAAAACATCGGTAACTTCGCACAAGCAAGTGCTGAACAAGTTCAACAAGCGATTTCAGCGGCAAAGCACGCTCAACCAGAGTGGGAAAAAACTCCGATTGAGCGTAAACAAGCAGTGCTTCAAGCAATTGGTGATGAGCTGATTGCACGTTGTGATGAACTGGGTACGTTACTTTCTCGTGAAGAAGGTAAGCCTTTTGCTGAAGGTCGCGGTGAGATTTACCGTGCAGGTCAGTTTTTCCAATACTTCGCGGCTGAAGTGCTTCGCCAAATTGGTGACAACGCAGATTCTGTACGCCCGGGTGTTTCTGTTGAAGTGACTCGCGAAGCGGTGGGCGTTATCGGCATTATCTCTCCTTGGAACTTCCCGACAGCAACAGCAGCTTGGAAAATTGCTCCAGCATTGGCTTTCGGTAACAGCGTTATTTGGAAACCAGCAAACCTAACACCAGCAAGTGCGGTCGCGCTTACAGAGATCATCCACCGCCAAGGTATCCCTGCAGGTACGTTTAACCTTGTACTGGGTAGCGGTTCAACAGTAGGTGATGCACTGATCAACTCTAAAGAAGTGAACGGTGTGAGCTTTACCGGTTCTGTTGATACGGGTCGTAAAGTGGCAGCGGCTACAGCGCCAAACTTCGTTCGATGCCAACTAGAAATGGGCAGTAAGAACGCACTTGTTATTGCTGGCGATGCTGATATCCAAACTGCGGTTGATGCAACGATTGCAGGTTCTTTCTCTGGCGCAGGCCAAAAATGTACCGCGTCTTCTCGCCTTGTGGTTATGGATAGCATTCACGACCAATACGTTGAAGCACTGATTAAACGTATGAGCGAGCTGAAAGTGGGTCACGCACTGGAAGAGGGTGTGTTCATGGGCCCTGTCGTTGATGGCAACCAACTTGAAGCAAACCTAGGTTGGGTTGAGAAAGCACGTCAAAGCGGCGGTGAGCTGGCATTTGGTGGCGAACGCTTGAGTATGAAGCACGAAGGTTTCTACATGTCTCCAACGCTGTTCTTGAACACTAAGAACGATTGGGAAGTGAACCAAGAAGAAGTGTTCGCACCAATGGCAAGTGTGATTCGTGTCGCTGACCTAGAAGAAGCGATTGCGACAACCAACGACACTCGCTTCGGTCTAACAGGCGGCATCATTACTCAGAGCCTACGTACTAGCGCAATGTTCAAGCAACAAGCGCAGACCGGTTGTGTGATGGTCAACCTACCAACAGCAGGCACGGATTACCACGTACCGTTTGGTGGTCGTAAAGAGTCTAGCTTCGGTCCTCGTGAGCAAGGTCAATACGCGAAAGAGTTCTACACAGTGGTTAAGACGGCTTACCAACGTCCTTACTAATCCACTTTCTAAATAAGAATTGGATAGCTGAATTAACTTCCTAGCTATCCAGCTATCGAATTGGCCTGATTCACAGAGTCAGGCCAACATTCAAACCAAAGCAGCAAACGAGCTTAGACAAGTGATTTAACCCATTTTTGAAAACATGTTATTTGAGCGTGTTTTCAAAACCGAGCTAGAACACTGAGCTTTCAATAGGAGTGGTTATGTACCAGCAACGGATTGTTATAGATGGATTGCAATACTGCAATTGGAACAGAGAATATTTCCAAACACTAAAGGCGAGCGGCATTACAGCAGTTCACGCTACCGCGGTTTACCACGAGACGGCTCGTGAAACCTTATCTCGCTTTGCAGAATGGAATTTAAGGTTCGAGCAGAACGCAGACCTTATCATGCCGATTCACTCAATGGCTGATGTCGAGACTGCAAAAGAGACTGGCAAAGTCGGCATTTTACTTGGTGCTCAAAACTGTTCTCCAATCGACGATGAGATCGGTCTTATCGAAGTGATGCGTAAGCAAGGCCTTTTGATCATGCAACTGACGTACAACAACCAGAGCTTATTGGCGACGGGTTGCTACGAGAAGAACGACACAGGTATTACTCGCTTTGGTAAACAAGCCATCGAAGAGATGAACCGAGTGGGCATGATCATCGATATGTCTCACAGTGCCGAGCGCTCAACACTTGAAGCAATCGACTTGTCTTCTCGTCCTATTTGTATCAGCCATGCGAACCCAACGTTTGCTCATGATGCACTACGAAATAAATCAAACGATGTGATTAAAGCTCTAACCGCACGCGGCGGCTTAATCGGATTCAGCTTGTACCCATTCCACTTACCAAATGGCAGCCAATGTACCTTGGAAGATTTCTGCCAGATGGTTGCGACTACGGCTGACATGGTCGGCGTAGAGCACCTCGGTATTGGCAGTGACCTATGCTTAAACCAACCTCAAGCCGTTCTTGAATGGATGAGAAATGGTCGTTGGTCTAAAGCAATGGACTACGGCGAAGGCTCTGCGAACAACTCAGGTTGGCCAGATGCGTTGCCTTGGTTCTGTGGTAGTGCGGGTATGGAAAACATATATAACGGATTGATGCGTCATGGTTTCAGCGAGTCTGAAGCTGGGCAAGTCTTGGGAGAAAACTGGTTTAACTTCTTGAAAGATGGCCTAGAGCCTCAAACCAAGGGTTAACGGTTTCTCGCGAGCCATCATCGAATTAGCAGCCTTCTAACAAACGTTCAATAAGCAAGTGCTGCTTAAACCAATTTCACTATTCAAAAGGAACAACGGTCTATTTCGCAACGCGGTAACCCAAACATGGATTAGCCTGCCCAACACAAAAAACAATAGGGCAGGTGTTAAATACACCCTTGTAGTCATCATTCAAATGACAGCTGCAAAGAAACCTCTGGAGTCAGAGTATGTCTGATTTAACCAATAGCGTGAAATCTTCAAGCTTAAATGCGGGTCAAGCACACACAACAATTAATGCAAAAAGCAACACAAACGAGTCTGAGTCTACGTCAGACAAATTAGGCCTATCCAACCCAGCACTTTGGTACAGCGGCGGTTTTATCGCTCTGTTCGTGGCACTTGCTCTATTTGATGGCGAGCTGTTATCAAGCCTAGTAAATACGGGCTTTGCATGGTCTGTAAAAGTATTCGGTCCTTACTGGCAAATGCTTCTTCTTCTGACTTTTCTTATTGGTCTTGGCCTGGCGGCAGGGCGAACAGGCAAGGTTATCCTAGGCGGCATCGCTAAACCTGAAATGGACGGCTTCCGTTGGATGGCGATCATCTTCTGTACGCTACTGGCAGGTGGCGGTGTATTTTGGGCAGCAGCAGAGCCTATCGCTCACTACGTTAGCCCACCACCATTGTACGGCGCACAAGAAAACGCACAGCAAGGCGCGGTGAATGCTTTATCGCAATCCTTCATGCACTGGGGTTTTCTAGCATGGGCCATTGTCGGTAGCTTAACGTCTATTGTGGTGATGCACCTTCACTACGACAAAGGCTTACCGCTTAAACCTCGTATTTTGCTTTACCCAGTTTTAGGCGAGCGAGCATTGAAAGGTCACACCGGCGCATTGATTGATGCATGTTGTATTGTCGCAGTAGCGGCGGGCACCATTGGTCCTATCGGCTTCTTAGGCTTGCAAGTGAGCTACGCACTGAACGCACTGTTTGATATTCCTGATGGCTTCACGACGCAGCTTATCATCATCCTGTTCGCTATCGTTCTATACACATTGTCGGCATTAAGTGGTCTTAACCGCGGAATGCAAATGCTAAGCCGTTACAACGTAATTTTAGCAATGTCATTGATGGTCTACATTCTGATCTTCGGCCCAACAAACTTCATTTTCAATGGCTACATCCAAGGTGTAGGCAGCATGATAGACAACTTCATCCCAATGGCAACATACCGTGGTGACGAAGGTTGGTTGAGCTGGTGGACAGTATTCTTCTGGGGTTGGTTCTTAGGTTACGGCCCAATGATGGCAATCTTCATCGCACGTATTTCACGCGGTCGTAGTATTCGCCAATTGGTATCAACCATCAGTCTTATTGCACCGTTCGTAACATGTTTCTGGTTCACCATTGTTGGCGGTTCTGGCCTTGCGTTTGAAATTGCAGACCCAGGCAGCGTAAGTAAAGCGTTCGAAGGCTTTAATTTACCTGGCGCGCTACTGGCAGTAACTCAGCAACTACCAATGCCAATGCTTATCTCTATTCTGTTCTTGATCTTGACGACGATCTTCATCGTAACGACAGGTGACTCAATGACTTACACCATCAGTGTGGTAGTCAGCGGTGAGACAGAGCCTAACGCAATTATTCGTACTTTCTGGGGTGTGATGATGGGGGTAACAGCATTGATTCTGATTTCCCTAGGTTCCGGCGGTATTTCAGCGCTGCAATCATTCATAGTTATCACAGCGGTACCGGTGTCCTTAATCTTGCTGCCATCACTTTGGAATGCGCCTCAAATCGCAATCAAGATGGCGAAAGATCAAGGCTTATAAAACATCAATGCCGGTATAAAGAAGAAAATGTAGAGATAAAGCTCTCTAAAAACTGAAGATAAACAAGGTGTGAGCCTTTGAAAGAAGGCTGATACAAGATTCCGGAAGGAAGATAAAAACCGTACTGGTGAAGATACACCGGGCGGCACGTATTTAGGTCAATCGATCTAGTCAGGACAAATAATAAGTGGCGAGTTCGCTTGCCTCGATAATATCAATAACGATTAAAAACGTGAAAGCTAACCAACATACTGTCGCTATATATGCTTCAAAAGACAGCAACGATCGGTTCTGAATGGCTAGCAAAATCCTATAACTATTAAGGTGGTGAGCAAAATGGATGCACATCGTTCTACCTACACTGAATCAGCACTACGTGACGCAACGGTCGTCATGGCACCGGAAAGACTGGGTGCTATGCACCAAACACGCATCAGCTTCGTAAGAACTCTGATTCGTAAAATGGCGCAACAGCAATGGAAAGTGACTAAGCATGAGTGGCAACTAGACGCTCGAGGTTTTGGTCATGTTATCTATAAGCTAGAGACGCCAAATCATGTTTATCATTTGGTTGTTTTCTGCGATGAGATTGCAGACGACGAACGAAAT
The DNA here is from genome assembly GCF_041439145.1 of Vibrio sp. 1F255. NCBI lineage: Bacteria > Pseudomonadati > Pseudomonadota > Gammaproteobacteria > Vibrionales > Vibrionaceae > Vibrio > Vibrio sp. 1F255. The sequence continues at coordinate 51,754 of NZ_JBGONQ010000020.1, forward strand.
GACCGTGTAATTGCTGAAAAGTGGGACGTAACGTTTGCTCTGGTTCTTGGTGATGTTGATGTCACCCTACTTGAGAGACTTCGTGCGAATGTACCGCTACAAGAAGCAGGCCGTAACCCTAACAATGTGCTTGTTTTAGCGCGTGCCAACAAAAGTGTACGAGTGTTTGAACATATTGTTAGTCACTTGGCTAAAGGTGTTCAACCAACGCCAAAAGAGCTAGCGGAAGTTGGCTACATCCTACGAACCACAGCGGTTTATGGTAATGGTAAGTTTGGTATTGCTGACTTTAAAATCTTGGAAAAGAATCCAGATTTTAATCAATCGTTCAGTGCTCAAATGTGTGCTGTTTATATGCTGCGTGAGTTCAGCCTAGATTGGGTTCATTACCTAGCGGAGCAACAAGGCGGTGAACAAGCGATTACCTTGCACAGAGGCTTACAACGCTACCTAGGTGTGGGTAATGCCACAGGTTTAGGTATGGCGCCATATCTGATTAACCACCCAAGTATTGTCGATCAATGGATGACAACCCGTGAGCATGCATTAGCTGACGTGTTAGCTAATCACACGGATACGGCATTGATTGAGCCCCTACGTACATTAGTTAAAAAAGCGATTTGTCATTTAGAACAAGTTGTTACCATCAATGAAAATCAGCAAGAGTTGAACAAAACCGCTGTTGATGAGTTGAAACACGCAGAACAGTCACTAGAAGCTTCTGTAAACCATTGCGATACATGGGCGCAGTTAGTTGAACAATCTAAGCACATGAGTATGGAAGCCCAAGAAATCCTTATCTCATGCTTGATGGAATTGTACCCAGAATTAGTGGACGCCCATCAAGAGCAAATGAATTGTAGCGAAACACTCTCGCTTCCTAGTGGCAAAAAGATCCAAGACCTATTGGTTGTGTTAGAAGAAAAGTACCGTTGGGCGATCACGACTGACTTTACGAAAGCAGAAAATAACTACTGGTTCTGGTATCGCTCTCAGGACAAAGAAGAGCCAAGGCTCGGTGTTCGAGGCGAGGAACTCGGCGAAGAGCGCGAACTGCCGTTGGATATCGGCCGTCAAGCTTACCGTCTGTACCATGCTTTATTGCAATTCGCGCCAGAGCTTTCATTGGCTGAATTCCTTGTTAAACAACCGCAGCATCGTGCCATTGCGCGCCGTGTGTGGACGTTAGGTAACAAGGCGATGGGCGACATTCAAATGAACGTGCTGCACCAAGACTCGCCACCAATGCATTTGCTGCGTTGTAAGCTAGCGATGTTTGGAGCGACTAAGTTTGATCCTCGCTCAGACCGTTGGGTACGAGTGACGTTTTTCCAAGGTGCACCGTTGCTTGATGAAATTCATCAGGACGAATGGGTGTTCCCAATCTTACCAAGTGAAGCGGAGATCGCTGACTCAAATAAAGTTCCTACACATATCAACGCTCAACATGGAGGTAAATCGTTATGATCGTTTCTCACAATGAACTGGTAGCGGCCGTTAATAAAGCCTTTCTGGGTATGCGTCGTACATGTGGTGAAGCCGATGTGATAGCGAACATGGTGGCAGATTTACAAATGGTTGGCTTGGATGGTGTTCGTCATTTTAACAATGCGAGCAACTTTATGGGGCTAGAAGACGATTGCCCTGTAGACATCCAAGTGACAAGCGACAACACAGTTGAAGTGGACCTGCACAAGGCGAGCTTAGCGTGTCATCTTCCTGTGGTGATGGATTACGCCATTGAAAAAATGGTCGGTAAAAAGACGCTGAAAATCGAGCTAAACAACTGTCATAACCGTTGGTTAGCGTACAGTGAGCTTGTAAAACTGGCAGCGAAAGGCATCGCATGTACCGCACGTTGGGATAATGGCTCAAATCCTAAGAGCACCTTGTATGTGCTTAACCGTGGTTGCGTTGCACCAGAACTGTTTTTATCAGATTTGCCTCTGGCATCGGACGATCATATCCACAATATGACCATCGAGCTTTCCGTCCAGGATTTCGATATCGAACGTTTGTCAGATGGCTACCAAACACACATTGAATCGGAAGCGCTTTTTAAAACTCAAGAGAAGGCGTGGAACGAGGGCATTGAAGTTGACGATGGAGAGTGGGGCGCGTTGAAAGAAACGGCGACGGCTATCCTTGTTGAAAACAGCCAACGTTCAATTCAAGGTGCAGGTGAGCTCGAGGCTTCTTAGCTTTGTTTTATAGAGCTATAAGTTACAGAAGCTCAGTTTATAGATCTTTGGCTTATAGAAACTAAACCTATAAAGCCTGAGCTTGTTCAACCTAAAAACCTCATTTACAACAGATAAAACCAAAGAGCTTAACGTATCCTCACCTCGTTAAGCTCTTTTTATTTGTGTCCCACTTTTGTTCTTCTTCTCAATAGATCACATCTTAAACTCTCTGTTTTGACACAAGTTGTTACGCGTATAAAGCTAATTTGGCGATTTAATGAAGTACCTTCACATTCAGGTTCAACAAACGGTTTCATTTACAAGCTAGTATGCGTATCTTGCTAACTACGGTGCCAAAGGGTGCCATTTTTATTCGTACCAATGACTTTAGAATCAGATAAAAAGGAATGAAGCGTGCAAGCTAACTTTATTGATGGAACCACCCTGTACCGTCAGCACTCTTTCGAGTTGCCACTTGATTATCAAGCCAAAGATGGACAACAGATCCAAGTCTTCGCACGTGAGCTGGTTGATCTCGCTAAAGATGAGCAAGAGCTGCCGTGGTTGATCTACTTTCAAGGCGGCCCAGGTTTTCCTTCTCCACGGGTGAGTGGTCAATCGGGTTGGCTAAAGCGTGCATTACAAAACTACCGTGTTCTGCTTCTAGACCAACGTGGTACTGGCAACAGCACGGTTATCAGCCATGAAACTTTGGCGCATTTGTCTCCAGAACAACAAGTCGAATACTTAACGCATTTCAGAGCGGATAACATCGTTCGTGACGCTGAAGCGATTCGTGAACAGTTTGGTATTAAGCAATGGTCGACGATTGGTCAAAGCTTTGGTGGCTTCTGTACACTGAGCTATTTGTCACTGTTCCCACAGAGCTTGCAGCGTTGTTATGTGACGGGCGGCATTCCTTCTATTGAACGAGAAGCTGACGATGTTTATCGTGCGACTTACAAGCGTGTAGAAGACAAAAACAGAGCTTTCTTTGCTCAGTTCCCACAAGCACAAGCTATGTGTCGCGAGATCTCTGATTACCTGCTCAACAACGATGTGAGACTGCCAAACGGTCAGGTGTTCACAGTTGAACAGTTCCAGCTAATAGGTATTAATCTTGGCGGCGGCGAAGCAAACCTTCCAATGTATTTCACACTGGAGAGTGCGTTTGTTGAAGTGAACGGTAACAGACAGCTGAGCTACAGCTTCCTAAATCAAATGCAGCAAGAGCAGGGTTACTTAACTAACCCAATTTACGCAATCTTGCATGAATCGATTTACTGTCAAGGTACAGCGTCTAACTGGGCTGCACATCGTGTTCGTGAGCAGTACCCACACTTCAACTACCAATCGGGTAGTGAGTTCTGGTTTACCGGAGAAATGGTCTACCCATGGATGTTCGACCAACTAGAAACGTTGAAGCCATTGCGTGAAGCCGCCAATCTATTAGCTGAGAAATCGGATTGGGGTACTTTGTACAATGCAGAGCAGTTGAGCAAGAATACGGTTCCGATGGCGTGTGCAGTTTACGCAGACGACATGTACGTAGAACTGGATTACAGCCGCGAAACACTGGCTAATATTCCAAACTCGAAAGCGTGGATTACCAACGAGTATGAGCACAACGGTTTGAGAGTGGATGGTGAGCGAATCGTCGATAAGCTAATGACGATGGTTGATGCATTAGAAAACTTGCCAAAATAATCCAATTCTCTGTGTAGGTTATCTAGGTTAGAAGCTATCTAAGTTAGAAGCTCTTTACGTTAGAGACAAGGCACGCCAGAAACAAGAAAACGCTGCATCCGTGCAGCGTTTTTTTATGTCATCGAACTATTCGATTTAAGGAACTAGGAGGGGTAGCCCTTGAAGCCATTAAGGTTGGATGACGATATCTTGATTTTCAGTGGTCGATAAGCTGGCGCGGTTTTGTTCGATAAGCTGAGCCGCATAAGAGGGAGTCACAGCTTGAATTTCGCCTTTTGAACGAATCGTTAATGCTTCCCACGCATGATCACGGTATTTGCCTGTCTGTGTATATTCAATAAGTACTCTCATGATTCTTCCATCCGATGTGTGGTTAACGTGCTACTAACATTAGCGCCATTATTGTGGTTACACACCTGTTAAAAATGGAACATAAGATTAACCAAATGAGAATGCGTGTAACTTGAAAAACAGACCCAACTGCACTTATCTTCTTAACCGCGTTTATCGCAACTAACCGTATTTATCGCAACTAACAGCATTTATCGTAACCAACCTTACTTATCGTAAATAGCGTCCATAAAAAAACGCTGCACAATGGCAGCGTTAAAGTTGAGATAGGTTGAAGATTGCTTAGCTGTTTTCTAAGCCAACAATCTTGCGTGCAGACATCACTGCACTATCCAAATCGGTCAATCTACCAGCACTTGCTGGACCAAGAACTGATGAATACAAAGCCAACTGCTTCTCAAATGATAAATCTAATTGGTTATATAGATTTTGGCGGATTTGAGCGTGTTGCTGAGGCTTTGCGCTCGACAGGCCTTCCAACGTATCGTAGATGAGTGTAGTTGTATCCATAACTGTCCTTAGTACATCTTTAGAAAATTTTGCATATTATGCACTTGGTGTCATCTTTGTTCTGCGAGATTGATCGCATTATGTGCAGCTCTGCTTAATTGTGTAATCAGTTAGTTACAATTGTGTTGTACGGCAAAGTATCGAAAACTTGGGTTTGGGCAAAAGAAAAGGAGACACAGTGGTCTCCTTTTGGCTTGTTAGCAAAGATAAAAGTTACGTGCTGTTCGCTGTTTATTGAGCCAATCGGCTACGCACAGCTACAGCGCCTATCGTATGTTAATGTTCTTATCTCGATTTTCGTACATTTCAGGCGTGGTGTGTAATCCACCCGCATAACCCGCTGCTTCAAGTGTTTCTCTTACCTCTCGAACATGTTCAGCCGTGACTGGTTCATTTCGGTCGCCAAGGTTTAAACGCACAAACGTGATTAACTCAGCTAAGCGTTGATCCGACAATACATCCTCGAAACTTGCCATCGGCATGAAGTTTCGATCTTTGTCGAGATAGGTAGGTTGCAAGCCGCGAACGGTTACCGCAATGGTGTTGAATGGGTCGCTGTGCATGATAATGCCATTATTCAACAGAGTAGGGGCGATTGGGTCGCGACCTTTACCATCGTCACCATGACAGGCCCCACAGGTTTGACGATACGTGGTGTAGATTTCACTGGCATACGCAGCTTCATCAAACCCTTTAGGCTGTAACTGAACGGCATCACTGGCAATGGTGTTGTTGATGTCCCCACTGAGTAGGTAATAGGACATCGACTCAATATCTTCACGCGTCATCAAGCTTAGGCTGTTTTTCACTACATCAGCCATACCCGCAAAAGCGGTGCCTTTGTCTGAATGTCCTGTGTGTAAAAAGTCTGTGAGTGTTGCTTCATCCCAACCATCGATATAGAGCTCATTGGCTGTAATATCAGGCGCGTTCCAACCGTCGATCAAGTTACCTTGGAAAATACGTTCTGGTATCAGTGCTTGGGCAATATTTCGAGGTGTATGGCACTCCGAACAGTGACCAAGTCCTGCGACCCAATATTTGCCTTGTTGCCACTTATCGACATTCTCAATTTCTCCTTTGAGTTCCTCTGGCACTTCATAATCAATAGGGTCGGTATCCATGAATACGATGTTCCAGCCAAGCAAACCTAAGCGAATATTGGATGGAAACATCATGCTGTTGTCATCATTGCGTCGCGGCACGGCGGTGATTGACTGCATGTATTCCCATAAATCCACCATGTCTTGGTCGGTGAGGTATTGATAGGAGGTGTAAGGCATTGCAGGGTACAGGTAACCATTCTTGCCTTTACCTGCGACTAACGCCGCTCGGAAATCATCGAAGTCATAAGTCCCAATACCTTCGGTAGTGTGTGGCGTTATGTTGGTTGAATACACGGTACCGAAAGGGGTCACAAACGGTAGGCCTCCAGCAAAGGGTTCGCCACCTTCTGCACTATGACAAGCCACACAGTCACCGGCATAAGCGAGATATTCTCCGCGCTCAACAGATGACGCTTTCAAACTCGCGAGCCTTTGTTGCTCCACTTCACCAGCGTGTCGGATATAAGCCCCAAGCGCGAGTATTTCGTTCTCGGTGAGCTGCTCATCAAACGCAGGCATTAGGTTGTTCAAACCGTAATTGATGGTGTGCTGAATCTCTTCAATACTCCCTCCGTGAAGCCAGATATCATCGGAAAGATCAGGTACGCCAATCGCTGGGTTAGCGACAGCACCATCGGCATGACAAGACGAACAGTATTGGACGAACAAGGTTTTACCGAGCTCGACTTTAATCTCCGGCACATCGGTATGACGTTGGTTGAGGGAGGCTAGATAGTAGGAGACTTTTGCCACCTCGTCTGGGCGCATGATTTCACTCCAACCCGGCATCGCTCCATTTCGCCCTTTGGCAATCGAATGGATCACAGCTTCATCACTGCCGCCGTATAACCATTCTTGGTCGATAAGATTAGGGAAGTGTTTCTGACCTTGTGCATTATCTCGGTGACAAGCGGCACAGTGAGTTTGGAATAGAATCCTACCGCTGTTCACGATCTCTGGGACAGCAGCTAATCCCTCTAACGTGGTTTCGCTGGTTTGTGCAAATTGCTCATTGAGAGTGGTGGATGGTGAACTGAGCTTATCGTCGCTTTGTTCCCAATCGACTAAGCCTTCCCATTCTCCAAGCCCGGGGTAGAGCACCAAATAACCCGCAGACAAAAGAAATGCCACTGCATAACTGATAAATAACAGCTTAGGTGGAGGCGCATCTTTCTCTTCAATACCATCAAAGGTGCCAATGGTGTGGTCGTGATCGGCCTTGTGATTGCTACGCCAGTATTTAACGACAACAGACACCATCAGAACAAAGAATATTAAGGTTAAGAGTACCGCCCATAGATTCCAGAATGTGCTCATTGTGATACCTCCTGTGACGTATCTTTACCCAGGCTTTGTAAATAGCGAATCAGAGCTTCACCTTTGGTTTTGCCTCTTACTTGCAAACGGGCATCACCAATTTCTTGATCGGTATAAGGCACACCTAAGGTACGTAACACTTCCATTTTGGCGCTAATATCATCGCCAGTCAGAGTCTGCTCAAATAGCCACGGGTAAGAGGGCATGATCGAGGTCGGTACGACTTTTCGAGGGTCAATTAAGTGAATAGCATGCCATTGGTCAGAATACTTTCTACCTAAGTTAGTGAGGTCAGGACCAGTACGTTTAGAGCCCCACAAGTTAGGAAACTCATAGATATCGTCTGCTTCTTGGTTCGGGCGACCATTACGCTTCACTTCTGGCTCTAGAGGGCGAACCATTTGTGTGTGACAAACATGGCAGCCTTCACTGATGTATATGTCTCGGCCTGCTAACTCAATCGGTGTGAGAGGCATCGCTAAGCTGCCTTTGGCAATATCATCGCCACGGACAATGCTTGGCACTACCCAGACCAATAAAGAGAAGGAGGCCACGACAACAGTGGTCAAAATTAAAATGACGATTGAATGTGTAAAGTCTTTACTCATCATTTAAGCTCCTTCATTAACAGTGTGTTTAGCATCATTTGTTACGGGCATACGAACCGTTTTGTACAAGTTGAAAGCCATTAAGAACAATCCAAGTACAAACAGCGCGCCACCAAAGAAACGCATGAATAGCCAAGGTGCTTTAAAGTCCATAGCTTCTACAAAACTGTAAATCAGTTCGCCATTTTCATTTTGAGCGAGCCACATATATCCCTCGCCGATGCCTGCGATCCAAAGTGCTATTGCATAGACGGCGACGCCAGCATGAGCAAGCCAAAAGTGCCATTTAATCAGTCGTCGTGACCATAGATCGGTTTGGCCCCATAAGCGTGGAATGAAGTAGTAAAAAACCGCTATCCCTGACATCCCAACCCATCCGAGAGCCGCGGAATGTACGTGCCCGATGATCCATTCGGTGTTGTGTGCCACCATGTTGAACCAGCGAATAGCGAGTAGCGGACCTTCGAATGTTGCCAAGCAGTAGTAAAGAATCGCTGAGAAAAAGAATAAAAGAATGTAGTCGGACTTCAGCTTTTCTTTATTTTGTAGGAGGGTCATTGCGCTATTGAACGCGCCTGCCCAAGAAGGGAGCCACAGGATCAAAGACATAACGATGCCGATGTTCTGAATCCAGATGGGAACAGAAGAATAAACCAAATGGTGCGTTCCGGCCCACGTGTAAAAGCCGACCAAGCCCCAGAAATGGATCACAGACAAACGGTACGAGTAGATAGGTCGATCCGCCGCTTTGGGTATGAAATAGTAGTTCATACCAATCACACCAGCGGTCAGCAAGAAACCGACGGCATTATGTCCCCACCACCATTGAACAATCGCATCTTGAGCGCCTGCAAACACAGAGTAGGACTTCATCGCCAACACAGGCATCGCGAGGTTGTTCACGATGAAAATCATTGCAACGACGATAATGAATGCAGCAAAGAACCAGTTAGCCACAAAGATATGGCTGACCTTTCGTTTAGCAAGGGTGCCAAAGAACAACACCGCGTACAGCACCCAAACCAACACAATCATCAAGTCGATTGGCCATTCAAGCTCCGCATACTCTTTTGAGGTAGTGTGGCCTGCGGGTAAGGAAATGACCGCAAGTAACAGGATGAATTGCCAGCCCCAAAATACCATCCATGAAAGGCTTTTGTTGAACAAGTCACAATGGCCTGTTCGCTGGGCAATGTACAAAGACGTCCCCATCAAGATATTCACGACGAAGCCGTAAATTACTCCAGAGGTATGTAGCGGACGCAGTCGACCAAATTGGAAATACTGAGAATCAAAGTTTAAGACTGGCCAATATAATTGCGCGGCGAGAATCACGCCGATGATCATACCTACAATCGCCCACACTAAGGATGCAATGATGAAGTACTTCACGACCTTAATGCTGTATTGCGTTGTCACTTGTTCCATAACAAGGCTCCTTGCCTAGAGGTTTGAATCGCTGACTTAATTTGAATCGCTGAGCGAGCCTGCTTCGTTGCCGAGCACAGAATAGAAATAGGAAATGTCACGGATGTCTTGGTCTGAGAGCGTGTCGGCTTGTTGTTGCATGAGAATCGCTAAGCCACTGGTTCTTTCTCGAGTCTGGTAATCTTTCAATGAAGAGATGAGATAACCCACTTTTTGACCGCGAAGGTTCGGGTAGGGATCTTGTGTTGAGATGCCATCAGCGCCATGACAGGTCATACACACTTTAGCTTTTTGTTTACCTAATTCGAATTGTTCTTGATTAACTTCAGCAGAAACAGGAAACATGACCAGCGTCATTACTAGGGTAGAAAGTGTCGCCATGGGGTTAAATTTTTTTATATTCAAACTCATTCTCGATTCCCTTGATTATGAAATGAGTAAGCTTTCTAAGATCAATACACGAGATCAACTGGTGAAGTAGAAACGACTGGAACTCGTTATTAAGTCTCTTAAAGCTGCTTACGTTCGATTAAAGGTTATGCAGCAACCAGCATTCTCGCTACTGACTTACTCATATTTATTGTTAATTTTGTTGTTTCATACGTATTCATAGGGCTTATTGGTTTACTTACGCAGAGTAAAATACGAGTTTTTGTTACTAGACGGTTGAGAAGGAATACGTCAAGCGGGTAGGGAGAGCTGAACGAGAGCGGTGATGGAAGAGACAGAGAAACGGCGAAGTTATTGAAAAACAGCGAGGTGTAGGGGCATTAGGGATAAAGCGATACCAATCAATCTGAGTGGTATCGGTACAAGTTAAATGGTCAATTTATACTAGACTCAAATTAGTGACCTTTTTAAATGGAGTTTAGAATGAGAACTGTATTCTTGTTGATGCTTTGGCTTTGCTCGTTTTCGATTTTTGCAGCCTCAGAGTTAACGGTTTTCGACCACTCCGGGCAAAAGCATGGTTTTAGTAGAGAGCAACTCCTGTCACTTCCTCAAAAAGAAATTACTACCACCTTGCCTTGGGTCGAGGGTCTGACCGTTTATAGTGGTGTGACGTTACAAACGGTGCTTGAAAATATGGATCTACCGATATCATCACAAGTCACTTTCGTAGCATTGAATGACTATAAAATTGCGGTGCCCAAAGAAGATTTTGATACCTATGAACCCATCATTGCGATTAAAAAGAATGGTGAGTTTATGTCTGTGAGAGAAAAAGGCCCGTTTTGGTTGATTTACCCACTCTCTGCGAATCCTGAGACTAATACCCCTGATTTCCATGCCAAGATGATTTGGCAGATTCGTGATATTCACCTGTAGAGGCTAATTATGAAGAAGCTGTTGTCTATGGCTGCAATCAAAGTCGTTGTTTTGTCTTTGGCCGTGGTTGTTCTATCCGTCAATATCTACAGCGTTACTCGAATTAATGACATCAACAAGAGCTTTTCTAATCGCCAAAATGAGGCAACATGGTTTGTTTTCCAATTGGTAAAGGAATACGCGAATTTCTTGATGGTGAGCCGTTCGGATAATCTCAATTACGACGATTTGTGGTTAGCCTATGATATTACGTGGAGCCGCTTTGATATTCTGATCAACAGTACCGAATCTTCTAACTTCATTAAATCTGCCAACTTCAAACCTTATTTCACCGGAGAGTTTGAGAAATTTAAGTCGCTAGAATCCTCAATTAAGTTGGTGAATCAAGGCGCTTTGCCTAAGGAATCACTGCAGAAGAAAATTGATATTTGTTACAACACGCTGGTCGAATTTATTAACGAAAAGTTTCGACTTCAAAGCCCGGTTATTGAAGAAAACACCACAATGGTCGACAAGTTGGTGATGATGCATCAGATAAGCAGCGTATTTCTGGTGTTGCTACTGCTTGTGACAGGAGCGATTTTTTACGTCGACTTTGCCATCAAACGAAAACTTCATTCTACCGACTTCATTACTGGCTTTCGCAATCGAGTCTCGCTCATGCAGTTTGTTAAGAACAGCTATCCAACAAACGGTAATTTCGACCTTTACTTTGTAAGAATCAGAAACCTTAGTGAGATAAACCAAAAGTATGGACTTGAATATGGAGACTTGGTGGTGAGTTCAGCTGCTAAGTCCCTGACGGCAAAGGTACCGGAAAGTACTATCTCGTTTCGTAGTAGTGGCAGTCAGTTTCTATTCTTCATTCCTGAGCAATTGTACACAAGTGATGAGATACAGGAAAAATTCAATGACGTGCTTAAGGATTATATCTCTGCGGGGAATTTAGAATTGATGATTGACGCTGTAGTCAGGCATAAGAAGAACATCAGCTCTAAAGATATGATGGAGCTACTAACGACAATGCAGAGTTAATCCCCGCATCAGCGATAAGTTAGATCATTAGGTTTTGTTGACTGTACGCTCACCATTCTCCCGCTTCACTATCATGGCTTTTGCCATTCTTTATTTGCCTCCTCATTCAATGTGCAGCCAATAGAGAGCTCCTGCTCTGATGAAGATAGTTCTACTACTAGTTATAGCTATAGTGGCTTTCCGCGCTTGAATAGGAAGAGAGGCTTTGAGGTTTAGGTTTAGGTTTAAGGTTACTGCTTTTGAGTGAGTGCAACGATTCGCTCGTTAGATCTCGAACTGCTAACAGACTGCGGGTTTAAAATTCCTTGCGGGTTATGGTTTCGAACAAACTCGATGAATTCCAGATAAGTGAGTGGCTGACTGAAGAGGTAGCCTTGTATTAGGTCACAGTTGGCTTTTCTGAGGTAATGATACTGTTCTATCGACTCAACACCTTCTCCGACGACTAGCGTGTCACAAGAGTGGCCTAAGTTAACCATAGATTCGACCATCTTGCGGTCGGCCTTGTCGTCTACCATGTTATCGATAAAGCTCTTATCAATTTTGAGCTCATCCACAGGGTAGTGGAGAAGTTGGTTAAACGCTGTGTAGCCCGTACCAAAATCGTCAAGGGAAACCTTTAAACCTAAGCTTCTGAGGCTCTCGATTGTCTGGACTGTAAGCTTGGTACTTTTCACATAACTGGTTTCGGTTATTTCTATAATAATATTGCCAGGTGGCACTTTATAACGTTCGAGTACTTTACGGATGTTGTCGGCAAAATTACGGTTGTAGAGCTCCATCGCCGAGATATTAATCGACAGAGTGCCATTGTACTTATGAAGTTCTGAAAGCTCTTTATAGCTTTTGATAGCGGTGCTAATGACCCACATATCGAGCCTGGCAATAAGGTTACTCTTTTCTGCAACTGGGATAAATTCTTCAGGGCCTGCATCGATATCAAATAAGGCACGGCAACGAATCAGGCACTCTGCGCCATCTATCTGAAGTGTCTTGGCGTTAAAAATAGGCATAAAGCGAAGTTCAAAGTTGTCACTTTCGCAGCACTCTAAGAGTCTTTTCTCTACAACGTCATGGCGTTCCAAGGTATGTAACAACTCTTCGCCATAAACAATACGACTTTCGCCATCACTATGAGACTTCGCATTAGCTAACATTTCATCGATGCATCGGTGCCAAATCTCATCGAACTTTGGCGTGTCGAGCGGTAAAACACCTGTTGCGAGTGATAATCGAAACCCATAGTAGTCAAGGAAGGTGGTGCCGGTCAGCGTATTGTTGATGTTCTCAATTTCTTCGTTTATCACTTGGTTCTTACCCATCTCCAAGATCGCGATAAACTGATTCCCTCCCAGTCTGGCTAAAGAGTAATCACTGCAACTAAAGCCCAAAGAGGCTTGTTGGTTTTGTAGTGTCTCTTTCAGTGCTTTAGCTAAGCTTATCAGTACATTATCACCAACTTTTGCCCCGTAGAGATCGTTAATTTTACGAAAATCGATGATGTCCCAACAAACCACATAGCAGTGTGGGCTCATCGAGCTTTTTAGTCGTACATCAAGGTGTCTGATGAAAGAGCGTCGGTTAGCTAGCTTGGTGAGTTGGTCGAATTCGGCTTCGAACTTCAACTCTGTTAATGAGTCTATGTACGCGTTCTTTAAACCATCAACTTCACTTTGCCCTGATGAGCGTTTGAAGTATCTAAGTTTGAGCCCGCCGATCGATATCTCTTGCAGTAAGTCTTTAAGCGGGCGCACGAGTTGGTAACGTACCACTAAATGTACGATCAACATGATCGTAAAGAGAGTACCAAAGCCACCTAACAAGGTTTGTTTAGCGATGATGGCTTTCTCATGGTTGAACTTTTGTTCTCGAATATTTACTTGCGCGATGAGATGTCGGCTGGTCATCTGCACATTGATATTATCTTGGGTTTGCTCAATTGATTTGATAACGAATTGGGTATTTTCAATGTTGGCAGCGTCTGAGGATGGCTCGATTAAGAACTGAATATTGTCATCGTCATTGTATTTGATTAGCAGGCTAGAGAGTTGCATCAGAGGCCCGTCAGCAATCAAGATGTAGCGATTTAAACTGTTACTTGCACGTTTGTCTTGAGGAAGGAGGTAAGGGTCAATTGCTGCAACATACGAGTATCTGAGCTCTCCACTGATCGAGATATAAGAGAAGCCTTCGTAGGAGAGTTCATTTTTGCTGATTAACGAGGTGTATATATCGAAGACTCTTTCGTAAATCTTGTCAGGGATCTTTAGCCCCTCGAAAGGATCGGCTCTGAGAGTCGAAAGCGTTAATTTGAACTTAGGGTCCACGATATAAACATTGCGTTGCCCAAATTGATTGACGTGATTCTGGCTTAATACTCGGAGTACTCGTTTTTCCAATAGCGATAGAGTCGTGTAGTCGCCAGGATTTTGAATGTAGCGGAGGAACTGCAACGAAGAACCGATATCTTTAACTAGTAAGGACAAGCCGAGCTGCTCGTATTCCGCCGCGACTAAAGCGGTGTTCACATCAGATTGCACCTTGTCCAAATACATGTGCTTAGCATGATTTGATGCGAAGTTGTACATCACGATTCCTGCTATCAGGAGCACAAATGTCAGCGTTGGTAAAAGTACAAAATAGAGCTTCTTCAATACTGGCATGAGTTATCTCAAACTGTCGACAATACGATTGCGAATTTGAATGCTACTCGGTTCTAACGGCTGATAAAGGTAGCTGCGATCTAATACTTCTTTATTCGGGAAAAGCTCGGGATCGTTTTGATACTCCTGAGAAGTGAGTGCTTTTGCTTTTGAACTTGGCGTTGCAAACCATGAATCCATTGCGTTTTGAGCGGCGATTTCGGGTTGCGATAAGAAGGAGAGAATCGTGGTTGCCTGTGGAGATCGCTCTCCGTTGTTAATTGCAGCCATACACTCTAACCATAAGGTTGTTCCTTCTAGAGGCACTGTGTAGGCCCAAGATGCCTCAGGTTCGGCATCATTAAGCACATAGCTGTCACCTGAGTATCCGTAGGCGAGGTCGATGTTGGCCAAGTGTTCGGGATGACGAATATAATCGACAACGTATTCATTACTTTCAAGGTGAGGCTTCTGTGCTTGTAGCGTTTTGTAAGCGACTCGAAGTTCTTGTTCGTTGTTGGTAAACGGCTCAAATTGATTCATCAGAAGCGCAGCACTCACCAAATCCGTAGGCTCATAATACATGCTGATTCGGCCGCTGGTTTTGGTTTCAGGGTCTAGAAGAGCGCCCCAAGACTTGGGAGTCTCAACTTTTCCGCTTCGGTATAAGATGCCGGATGTCCCCCAAGCGTAGGGGATTCCATATTCGCCACACCCATCCACCCATCTTGAGTCAAAGTTGCTTGAAAGGGATTGCTGCAAGTCGCTCAGGTTGTGGAATAAGTTCTGTTTAGCCAGCGCTTTCAGTTTCATACTTTCAATGACAACCAATTCAAACGCACCTCGTCGTTCACTCAATAGCACTTCATCACGAATGGACTCGTCAGAAAAATATTGCTGCTTTAGTGAGATGCCGTAGGTATCACTCAACTGGGTAACGACGCTGTCAGATAAAAATTCATCCCAATTGTAGAGATAAATATCATGCTGCTGGCCAAATACAGGGCTAGCCAAAAAGGATGTTGACGCAAGTATTGATACGCAAAACGCTTTCACTGACGGATTCCCTTTCGCACGTGATAACTAAATCGTAGCCCAAAATTTGCAACATGATTCAAATTTAGGCACTTAATTTAACTTCAACTTCATGCATTTCATGCAAATAGCAACTTGCTACTCCTACTTGATACCGAACCTTTATCGTGTGAGGCAAGGATGACTCCGTCGTATCGTATTCAACACAAGTACGTATTCCAGTTTATTGTCCGTGAATGGATTATTTAAATTAATATTCATCATAATATCCATTCTTACAAGTTATTATGCAAATATTAAGCATTAAATAATGATGCGGTGATTACCTTTTTCGGGTTTTCGCTCGTATTAATCGTCGTTATTCCTTTGTTTTGCCATCGCGATTTACTCTTATGTTCAATGTTCTTTTATCCCTAAAAACACTTCTATAACGTTTTGTTTATCATTTGTTTCGTTTCTCAATAAGTATCGATAAAGTTGTTGCTAAAGACTTGTAGCACAAGGTGATTGTGCTTATTGTGGGCAGCAATATCTAGGTTATGTCCCAACGAGCCATGATTGCCGGTTTGGGAAATGTTGTGCATTTAGGAGCCATTGTGGATTTAGAGATATATCAAGTAGATTCGTTTACAACTCAAGCGTTTAAAGGGAACCCTGCCGGGGTTTGTATCTCCAAAGAGCCGTTGGATGAGTCGTTAATGTTTTCAATCGCTGAAGAGATGGCGGTATCTGAAACGGCTTTTCTCGCGCTTAACACTATGACGCTTAAATGGTTCACTCCCGAAGTCGAAGTGAAGCTGTGTGGACATGGCACACTGGCAACGGTTCATGTGATGAAAGAACAAGGACTGTTTGAGACAGGTGATAAGGTCGTGTTTAACACCTTATCTGGGGAATTATCTGCCGCCGTTTGTGAATCGTCTATCGAGCTTGATTTTCCTAGTACACAGCTATCATTGCGTTCTGAACCCAACCTCACGCTGCTTGAACACCTAGGTTTAGATCCGCATCAAGTAGTTTCATTCAGAGAATTTGACTCTAAGCAGTTAATCGAAGTTTCCAACGAACAAGTGTTATTGGAGCTTTCACCAAACTTTGATGCGTTAAAAGGTATTCAAGGGCGAGGTGTAGTGGTGACAGCATTGGCAGCAAATACGGAACTTGATTTTGTTTCTCGCTACTTTGCACCTTGGGTTGGGGTTAATGAAGATCCTGTGACTGGCTCGGCACATTGCGCATTGACGCAACACTGGGCAGAAAAGCTCAACAAAAGCAGTTTCAGTGCTTATCAGGCGTCTCGTCGTGGTGGCTATATGTCGACTGAATTATTGGCTAATGGGCGAATAAAGTTAATCGGCTCTGCGACCACTGTGATTAGTGGTGTGTTGAAGCTTTAGATTTTTATAGAAGCTTTAGAGCGCTGTTTGCTCTGTTTTGTTGTAACCGCCTAGTATGTTTTATTCGATTATTCACCGTGAAAGAAGCGGCTAGGGCGGAATGTTATTATTGAAGGAATCACCGTGTCTGCCTTTTATCTTTCCCAAGTATTAGTCGCGATAGCCATTTGTTTTGATCTTCTGTCATTCCAATTCAAGGAAAGGAAGAAAATCGTCACTTGTCTGTTCTTTGCTGGCGTTCTTATTTCGAGTCACTTTATCCTTCTTGAACAATGGACAGCGGCGAGCTTAATGACGATTGCCACGATTCGCTATTTGACGAGCGTATTTTCTACCTCGTCTAAGTTTAAATATTTGTTTTCTTCGATGTCGGTGGTCGCAACCGCAGTGACTTACTCAGGGCTGACCAGCATATTGAGTTGCTTTGCCTCCGTATTTCAGACCTTTTCAGCCTTCAATAAAGATGACCGTCGATTAAGAGAATTGATGATCATCGGAACCAGCTTTTGGTTGGTTCACAATTATTTAGTTGGTTCGCCAACAGCGGTTGTTATGGAGGCGCTGTTTATCTGCAGTAACTTGGTGGGTTATTACCGTTTTTACTTCAAAAAGAGTGCCGCTGCTTAGGTTTACAGTACAGCTAAGGCCCAAGTTGTTAATCAATTCAATGCTAGCTAGGAGAGCTTGATGCCAAACATTTACAATGATGTTCCTTCATCAATACCCAATGAAATATTCAATGACCTGATTGCCAACGACAACATTCGAATCGAGAGAATACTCTCATATGGTCACAGTTCACCAGACGAGGGTTGGTATGATCAAGATGAGAATGAATGGGTAATGGTGATCGATGGGCAAGGGGTGATTGAGTTTGAAGATGGTCGCATTGTTACCTTGTCTAAAGGGGATTATCTCAATATTTCCGCAGGTGAAAAACACAAGGTGCTGAGGACGGATAAAGATGCGGTGACGATCTGGCTCGCTGTGTTTTATCGTTGATATCTTGCTCTAAAGCTGAGGCTGTTAGGTTATAAAGCTTGCTGATTCAGCTGTTTATTTTCACCTCAGAAAGGACTTAAGACAAAAAGGAGTATGTTGTGATTAGAATTCGAAACTATCAAGCGAATGATGACAAAGCACTGTGGGAGATCTTCTTTCATACGGTACGTAACGTGAATGTTCGAGATTATTCTCAACAGCAAGTCGAAGCTTGGGCACCCAGTAGCTTTGACTTTGCGTTATGGCAAAAGCGTATGAATGGGTTACAACCCTTTGTGGCTGAACTCGATGGTTGCGTAGTTGGCTATACTGACCTGCAACCAAGTGGCTTGATTGATCACTTTTTCTGTCACCACGAATATCAAGGGAAGGGGGTAGGGAAAGCGTTGATGGAACATGTTTTCACTGTGGGTCGAGTTCGTGGTATATCGAGATATTTCTCTGAAGTAAGTATTACCGCAAGACCTTTCTATGAGCATCTTGGTTTTAAGGTGGTGAATGAACAGGAAGTCGAAATGCGTGGTGTAAAGCTGACCAATTACGTGATGGAAAAGGTAGTTGAAGATAGAACAGTCAGTTGAATAGGCGGACTCGTGTTCGTAGGGATACAGAAACCGAGTTTGAAATATTAAAAAACCTTTTTAAGGATAACTTTTCCTGATCTATTGATATTGTCGATGAGTTCAAATTGTGTGCAAGATAATTTGTCTAATCTAAACATTGAATGAATACAAGGAGTGTTGTTCATGAGTCATGTGAGTAGATCTAAACTATATACATTGGTGTCGATGTTGTCCTTCGCTGTTGGCGTTCTTGCCTTAGATGCTGGGGTGTCGGGGCTATTTCCTCTCTTTGTTGTCGTCATCTCATTCTTTTCATTTGTCATCAACTCGTTTCTTTGTTTGTTCGGAGGTAAACGCGAAGATGGCTTTGATGCCTATCAAAAAGCAAATCAGACTCGGTCGCGAGCACTGGTCAAAGGCTTAGAAGACTCGAACAAATAAACCTATGCCTTCAGACGAACGGTAATCTCATTTTTGACACAGTTTTCACCTGCTTTTTGTTCTCTTATTCAAGAAAAATCATCTCTTTAGAGATAATATTCACTTCAACTAATATCAGTGAAGGAAGTAAAGTGGGTATTGAAGCTTTAGCGTTTGTGATGGACGCATTAATCACCGCATGTTGTATGTACATCGCCTCTAAAATGTCTTTCGTGGTCGCAGATTTTAAATCCCTTCTTACTATTGCTGTTATCGTTGCTCTGGTGTCATTGATTCCAACAGTAGGTTGGGTGTTAGGGTTGATTCTGTTTGTGTTCCTACTCGGGAAAGCGACGCACTCTAGTATTGGTGACTGCATCTGGGTAGTGGTCTTCACGAAGGTGGTATCGATGGCGGCCTTTCTGATATTCGGGCGCTTGTTTATGTAATCCGGGTTCTTGCTTATATAAAGGCAGGTTCGGCTAGTTTGATACCGATCTTAACTTGGTATTTAAACGTCAAAAGGGTGTGAGCCTGTCACACGCTCTAAGAACCTTTGATTTGTGTTCATCTTTATTATTTAGGCAGTAATACAGCATCAATCACATGGATAACACCATTGCTTGCTTCAACATCTGCCATCACGACCTGCGCTTTGTTGACCATCACGTTGCCGTGATCAATTCCTACCATTACCGCTTCGCCTTGCACTGTTACGGCACTATCAAGTTTCATCACTTCAGACGCCATTATTTTCCCTGGCACCACATGATAGGTCAGTACTGCAATCAGCTTGTCTTTGTTTTCTGGCTTCAACAGCATATCAACCGTTCCTTCTGGTAGCGCAGCGAACGCTTCATCCGTTGGCGCAAACACTGTGAAGGGACCGTCACCTTTCAATGTTTCAACTAAGCCTGCCGCTTTTACCGCTGCTACCAAGGTGTTGAAAGAGCCGTTTTCAGCCGCCACGTCAACGATATCTTTCTTCATTCCGTGGTGATCAGCGTGAGCAAAAGCCGTAAAAAGAAGCGTCGCAACTAGCACTGACATGGTTTTGATTAATTTATTAAACATATTGTCTTCCTTTGAGTTTTGTCCGTTATTTTCGAGAGGTATTACGAAAGCCCAATCGTGATAGATCAATTTGTTGTGTCTTTGAGTGAATGGTTAGCGATATCGACAGCGTCAAGCGAATAAACTTATATTGTTAAAAGCTTGTTATAATTCCATTTTGATGCTTATAGTTATTTGATGCTTATAGTTATTTGGTGATTATTCAAGTAATGGATGTGAATATGAGGTTTGTTTTACCAGTAGTCTTTTCTGCATTGGCTTCAATGCCTGCATACAGTGGCCTTGCTCCAAGTGAAGGCTTCAGCGGTAACTTCAGTGTATTGGCCGGTTTCTACTCTGACAGTAGTAATTTGAGTACTGAACAAGATTCGAATCAAGCCACCAACACCCAGGAAGGGGAGAGTGAAAACCAAGGGCTACTCGGCTTTTTGGGTACTGTTCAATATACTTTTGGCGAATCGCTGACTCACCAAGTGTATGCGGGTACGACACGAGAGGATATTGCAACAGGTACCATTGCGTTTGAGATCGGTTATCGATATCAACTTTCTGGTGGCACCATATTGGATTTTTCTGTTATTCCTACGCTTATCTCGGGTAAGGCTTGGACGGATCCGTATGCTGTTGGCGTTAATCGAAATGAAACGGATGTGAAAGGTAATGTAGGACGACTGCAGCTCACTAATATCGGTGGAACTGGTTTTCGAACGGATCTCGCATTTGGGCAATCAGATGTTGATGAAGAGCTATCTGGTAGCCAAGGCTTATCTCCGGAAGATACTGTGCTGCTGGATAGGGAAAGAACCTATGTGTACGCCAAAGCAGGATACCGCTTTATCTTACCAAACCACGCAGGTCTATTTGTTCCTTCAATGGTGTATTTCCACTCAGACGCAGAAGGAGGAGCACTCAGCTTCGATAGTTATGGTATTGAATTAAACTACGCGAAGAGAATCGGTCGTCATGGTTTTGTTGTCACCCTAGATGCAAGTGATCGTGAATATGATGAGTCGAATCCAATTTACGGGCAAGTACGTGAAGAGAATGAATTCGGTGCATTCTTAGCTTATGAGTTTGGTGGTTTGATGGGCTATAAAGATTGGGCGTTCATTACTTTACTGGGTTTAAGAAGCATAGATTCTAATATCGATTTCTATAACTCCGAGCAAGTATTAGCGAGTGTGGGTGTGGATTATAAATTCTGATATTCACACTATTTTAAAAATACTCATCAAAGCAGAAGTTTAAGTTCAGTCTTACTATTTGTTTAATTATTTCGGGCACTTACACCTTTAAAGGTTGTAGGTTCCCGTTGCTATCCGTAATATGAAAATTAGCTTATGGATAGAAATAATAGGATAAGGAAGCGCTTTGGAAATACAAATTAGACATTTAGAAGCAACGGATAGCCAAGATATTTTCGATATTTATCGCCGCCCTTCAGTTTCAGAAAACACCTCACAAAAGCCTTATCTTAGTTCTGAACAAGTGGAGCGACTGTTTGGTCATTCAGACCATTTCACTCTGGTTGCGGAAGTCTCCGGCAAAGTAGTGGGTCACATTACTTTATTCATGACCACCAAGGTAAGAGACAGGCACTGCGCTGGTCTTGGTATTGCTATTCATCCAGATATGCATGGTAAAGGGGTCGGTAAGGCGTTAATGCAAGAAGCGATCAATCAGGCGGATAACTG
This sequence comes from Vibrio sp. 1F255, assembly GCF_041439145.1. Taxonomy (NCBI): domain Bacteria; kingdom Pseudomonadati; phylum Pseudomonadota; class Gammaproteobacteria; order Vibrionales; family Vibrionaceae; genus Vibrio; species Vibrio sp. 1F255. Next base: position 73,155 of record NZ_JBGONQ010000020.1, read on the forward strand.
GCTTAATCTCGTGCGTCTTGAGTTAGAGGTTCATGCCGATAACCACGCCGCTATTGCTTTGTATGAACGTGTAGGCTTTCAGTTAGAAGGCACAAAAAGACTCAGTACGTTCAAAGCGGGTAAGTACATCGATATGTTGCTGATGTCGAGAATACGACTAGATTACCGTTGAGATCGAACCAAACAGGTTCCTGCTTTAGAAATCGGTTAATGAGCAATTGATTAGTGAAATTCCCATTAAACTCTGTATAGTAGCAACCGTTTGCTTCGTATAACCCCAATGATATGGTTTGGGGGTCTCTACCAGCTCCCGCAAAGTGCTGATTACGAAGGGTTTAGATCACAATTGTGTTCTTACTCTTTGTAATGGCGTTCAAGAAAACCTCCTGTCTATTATTCAGAGTAAGTGCACACCTAAAATCCATAGTAGGTGAAATATGAACGCATTTATTCAAGGGCTCCCAAAAGTAGAGTTGCATTTACACATTGAAGGTTCGCTCGAACCTGAGTTACTTTTCCAGCTTGCTCAACGCAATGGCATTGAGCTGCCTTATTCATCCCCAGAGCAACTAAGACGCGCATACGAATTTGATGATTTACAGTCATTTCTGGATATCTATTATCAAGGTGCTGATGCACTGCGCACAGAACAGGATTTCTACGACTTAACATGGGCTTATCTAGAACGCTGTAAAGCCGACAATGTTATCCATACTGAGATTTTCTTTGATCCTCAGACACATACCGATCGTGGCATTGCATTCGACACCGCTATTAACGGCATTCATCGTGCGCTTGAACAGGGTCATAAAGAGTTGGGCATTACCTCTCAAATCATCGCATGTTTTCTGCGCCATTTATCTGAAGAGAGCGCCATTCAAACGTTCGCAGAGGTATTGAAGCATCAAGATAAGATCGTCGGGGTTGGACTGGACTCTTCTGAATTAGGACACCCACCAGAGAAGTTCAAGCGTGTATTCCAACAAGCAAAACAAGCGGGCTTCTTGACGGTGGCGCATGCAGGAGAAGAAGGGCCGGCTCAAAACATTGTCGATGCGATTGAAATGCTCAGCGTGAGTCGAGTGGATCATGGTGTCCAGTGCATGACAGACGAAGCTCTAATCGAAGAGCTGATTGAAACCAAAATGCCACTGACGGTGTGCCCACTGTCGAATATTAAATTGCGTGTATTCGATGTGATGGAAGACCACAACATTGTCGAACTGCTCAGAAAGGGTGTGGCTGTAACGATTAACTCGGATGACCCTGCTTATTTTGGTGGTTACATGTCGGATAACTTTAATGCGGTGAGCCAAGCTCATGAGATGACGCATCAGGAGTTAGCGCAGTTTAGTTTGAATGCGATAGACGCGAGCTTTATTGAAGCGCCATTGAAGCAGCAATATCGAGAGCTTGTTCAAGGTTACTTAGCTAAAGCTGATTTTGACCAGAATTTCTAGCGGCTGTGCCCATTTACTAGCAGCTGAGTATAAAGCGCTAGGATGGCCAACTAAAGTGGATGGTAAAGTGTTATCGACTGAGTCTGCTTAATCTCTATAAGCCTAAATCATCTAGATGAAGACAAAAAAGAAGCTGGCAGTTTGCCAGCTTCTTTCATTTTTAAATTAAGCTCATTGAGCTACTTGTTCACGTAGTCTTTGAATTTCTGCTTGGTTTCAGCATCCGCTTTTTCGTACCAGAAATAGAGCATCTCTTCAGCTGTATTTGCTGCATTTCCGTCAATCTTTGTTGGAAGCGTTACCGGTTGTGCGACAGCAGCTGCTACGCCCGCGCTAGAACCTACTGTAAGTGCAGCGATGCCGCCTTTCTGGTTGTACTCCTTCGCTTCTTGCGGGTACTTACGACCAATCTGCATGCCATCTTTGATAAGTTTGTCTTGCTTAACACTGATTGCATTTTGGTTTTCATCAACCAGTTTCCAATCTAAGTTTTGAAGGCCTTTTTTCGCTTCGTTGGTGTTACGGAACTTAGGCATGTCAAACGTCAATGCTGTGTCTGTCGCATCAAAAGTAGCAATAATGGTATCGCTATCGACAAACTCTCGGTCGTTACCTTGGCTGAAAGCCAGTTGATATTTGAAAACGATTTGGTTTACGCCATCTGGAACGGTGATCGTTTTGCTCGAAGAGAAGAAACCACCGTCGAGATCAGGTTTAGCCTCATTAACAGCTAAGACTTCGACTAAAGCATCTGCGCTAGAAGGAACTTCAATTGTTACGTCAGCTAACACTTGTGGCGCTGCGATAATTGTCGAAAGCAGCGCAATGGATTTTAATGTTTTCATAATCATACAGTTGTTTATGGGCAGTTGAACTACAATCGCATGGTAAGAACTCCAATTCAAGTCATGTCATAAGGATTTGAAAAAATTTGCGAAATCTTAACGCAACGGTCATATATTAAGGTTCACATTGACTAGTGTGAGTTTTTATTTTTGAAAAATGAGAGGGTAGGTTGGGTGTGAATTGTACTAGTTGGCGGTTCGCGTCTTATGTTATTTGTATTGGATACTAAAAAGCCGCGGTCACTGCATTCAGTCACCACGGCTTCGTTATTACATTTTTAATCTAGAGTAGCTTATTTAGCTTGCGCTGCTGCCGCTTCTAGTTGCTTAAGTTTACCTTGAAGCATGTATGCATTCTGGTTGAAGTTACCAGGGTTCAGTACTTGGCTATTCTGCATAGGGTAATCTGGTAGCGTCGTCATAAACTCTTGAACCTGATTTCCTACTGGAACGAATAACCACATGTTGTCTGCCATCCAGCGTAGGTACATACCAGACTCGTGCGGTGCTTTCTCGAATGGGTCAGCACGTAGGTGAACAACTTGAGGCCAGTTTGGTTGGAAACGAACTGCATCCACAATGTTACCATCCATCACAGCAAACGAAATCTTGAAGTCATTCCAACGTACTGCGTTTAGCTCAGCGTTAGCAGAGAAGTAAAGCATGCTGTCACGAGGGCCTTTCTCTTCTTTACCTTGGAAGTAAGGCAGGAAGTTGTAACCATCTAGGTGTACGCGCCAGTTTTTACCGTTGTAAGTTGCACCTTTGTCAGATGCTAGCTTCTCAACCACTTTATCATCACCAGCGGCTGCTAGTAGAGTAGGAATCCAGTCTTGGTGGCCCATGATATCGTTGATTTTAGTTCCAGGTTTGATAGTCCCAGGCCAGCGAACTAGCTGAGGCACACGCATACCACCTTCGTAAGTTGTACCTTTCTCACCGTGGAAGTAAGTTGCGCCGCCATCAGGCCAAGAAACCGTTTCAGCACCGTTATCGGTAGAGTAAATTACGATAGTGTTGTCAGCGATTTTTAGTTCATCCAGCTTGTCTAGAAGCACACCAACATGGTCATCATGCTCTAACATACCATCAGCATAAATACTGATACCTGACTTACCTTGGTATTTCTCTTGTAGGCGAGTCCACACGTGCATACGAGTGGTGTTGTGCCAGATGAAGAATGGTTTGTCAGCTTTTACCGCTTTTTCCATGAATGCTAGAGATTCTTCTAGGAACTCTTCATCCGCATGCTCCATACGCTTACGCGTCATTGGGCCAGTATCTTCAATCTTACCGTCAGCAGTAGACTTGATTACACCACGAGGGCCGTAGTTCTTACGGAACTCTGGGTCTTTAGGGTAGTAATATGTTTCTGGCTCTTCTTCGGCGTTTAGGTGGTACAGGTTACCGAAGAACTGGTCAAAACCTTGGTTCGTTGGAAGGTGTTTGTCTTGGTCACCCATGTGGTTCTTACCGAACTGAGCTGTCATGTAGCCTTGTTCTTTAAGAAGGTCTGCGATCGTTGGAGCCCAATCAGGGATACCGTGGTCCGAACCTGGCATGCCGATAGTCAATAGACCAGTACGGAAAGGTTCTTGACCTGTTAGGAATGCAGCACGACCAGCAGTACACGATTGTTGACCGTAGTGGTCAGTAAATAGTGCGCCTTCGTTAGCAATACGGTCGATGTTAGGTGTTTCGTAACCCATCATACCGTTGTTGTATGCACTGATGTTGAATACACCAATGTCATCACCCCAGATAGCAAGAATGTTTGGTTTTTCTGCTGCTGTTGCCGCTGAAGAAGCTGCTAATAAGCCAACACCTAATGCTAGTTTATTAATTTTAGTACCCATAAGGACTCCGATTCACTTTTAAGATTAATGCGTTAGAACAACGCATCGATGAGCAAATGTTATTCTCAAAATTCCGTTACGTCCTTTTATAGTGCTTATAACCAATCGTTATGATGCTTAGGTAACCTATTGATTAATATCAGCTCCAGTGGGTACGTAGAATAAAGCCTTAGTTTGTATGTGTGATCCTTATCATGTTTGTTGGCGTAAACCTTATCGATGATTTCTGTATCCGTATCTCAATAAAAATGACAAAAAGATTAATAGCTTAGGGTATCTCGCGCATGTGTAAAAAATGGACTATACGTTGTAGGGCAGGATGCAAATAACTTACGAAGAGGTTTCTATGACAGCGAAATATGGCGCTAAACGTCGATTAGCGATTTTGGGTACAGCGATGATGGCCGCGTCCAGCGCCACTTTTGCGGCTGAAAAGCCAAATATATTGGTTATTTGGGGGGACGATATTGGTCAATCCAATGTGAGTGCATACACCTTCGGTCTCATGGGTTACAAAACCCCGAATATTGATAGCATCGCGAAAGAAGGGATGATGTTTACGGACTATTACGCAGAGCAATCTTGTACTGCGGGTCGCTCTACCTTTATCACGGGACAAAGTGTATTACGAACGGGTTTGAGTAAAGTAGGTTTGCCGGGCGCAGACATTGGCTTACAAGCAGAAGACGCGACAATCGCAGAAATGCTGAAACCTATGGGTTACATGACAGGTCAATTTGGTAAAAACCACCTTGGCGATAAAGATGAATTCCTTCCAACAGCACACGGGTTTGACGAATTTTTTGGCAACCTTTACCACCTAAATGCTGAAGAAGAACCAGAGAATGAAGATTACCCAACCGATCCTGAGTTTCGTAAGAAATTTGGCCCTCGTGGTGTCATTAAGTCATTCGCTGATGGCAAGATTGAAGATACCGGTCCACTGACGCGTAAGCGTATGGAATCGGTTGATGAAGAAACACTAGACGCGGCACTTGATTTTATGGATCGCGCAGTGAAAGCGGACAAACCATTCTTCGTGTGGTGGAACGCGACACGTATGCACTTTAGAACGCACGTGAAAGCCGACAGTAAAGGCGTAACCGGTGTCGGTAACTACGCTGATGGTATGGTTGAGCACGATCGACACGTTGGGCAACTATTGAAGCAAGTGGATGAGTTGGGTATCAAAGACAACACGATTGTTTTCTACTCAACGGATAACGGCCCTCACATGAACTCTTGGCCTGATGCGGGTACAACCCCGTTCCGTGGTGAGAAAAACACCAACTGGGAAGGCGCATACCGTGTACCAGCAATGGTTCGTTGGCCTGGTAAGATTGAACCAGGAACCGTATCTAACGAAATCATGCACCATATGGACTGGATGCCAACCTTCGTTGCCGCCGCTGGTGATGACCAAATCAAAGAGAAACTACTCAAAGGTCATACTGCCGGTGATAAAACGTTTAAGGTTCACTTAGATGGTTACAACTTCCTTCCTTACCTAACGGGTGAAGAAGAGAAAGGCCGTCGTTCGGAGATCTTCTACTTTACCGATGATGGTGATTTAGCGGCGCTTCGTTACAACCAATGGAAAGCGGTGTTCATGGAGCAGCGTGCAACGGGTACCATGCAAATTTGGGCTGAACCGTTCGTGACGTTACGTCTTCCTAAGCTGTTTAACCTGCGTATGGACCCATACGAAAACGCAGACATTACATCGAACACATATTACGACTGGTTGTTAGACCATGCTTATATGTTCGTTCCAGCACAAGCGTATGTGGGCAAGTTCCTAGAAACCTTTGCTGAATATCCGCCACGTCAAAAAGCTGCGAGCTTTAGCTTGGATCAGGTAATGGAAAAACTGCAGGAATCTCATAACAAGTAAGTGATTGTTTGAGTGAAACTGAACAGATTGAAGAGCTCTTAGGAGCTCTTTTTTTATGCGCATATCGATGAGTAAATCCCGGTCGTGAATACGAATCACAACAATCGAGCTCATTGCCACTAAATAATTGTAAATTCGTTGTTTTTACGTCTACCTTATTAAGCATAAAGATGTATAAAAACAAGGAATGTTATGTCTGCATGGTTGTGCTCACTGGTAAACGGATTGAAACACCAGCGAGTCGCAGTATTATCCGCAATCTTGTCTTCACTGATGTTGTCGCTGTTCAGTCTGAACGCCTATGCCAACGAGCAAGATCCTAATATCAACTCTGATATTTCAAAGGCCAACTCTGTAGCGTCACCCGTTAGCTCTGACGCTTTACCTATCGGTTCTAAAGCCAGCTATGTCGGTTCGGAAGCATGTGTTGATTGTCATAGTGAAGAAGTCGCAGCGTGGGAGGGCTCTCATCATGATATGGCGATGAAGCACGCTACAGACGAATCTGTATTAGGCGATTTCAACGATCAAACATTCACTCATGACGGTAAACCCAACCGATTTTTCCGCAAGGGCGAAGAGTTCTGGGTCAATATTGAAGGGCAAGACGGCCACTTTAAAGATTACAAAATCAGCTATACCTTTGCCTTTGAACCACTACAACAATACATGGTTGAATTTGAAGACGGCCGTGTACAGTTGATTCCTTTCGCTTGGGATTCTCGCACTGAGGGCGAAGGCGGTCAACGCTGGTTTCACCTCTATCCTGATACCACCAACACCGATGAATTCTACTGGACCAATAGCGGTCAAAACTGGAACTTCATGTGTGCTGATTGCCATTCAACGAACCTAGAGAAAAACTACGACAGCGCGAGTAATACCTACAACACTACTTGGTCTGAGATTAATGTCGGTTGTGAAGCGTGTCATGGCCCTGCGAGTGAGCACGTTGAAAAGGCTCAGCTAGCAAAAGCTAACGGTGGAAAGGATGCTCCAGTCTCGGCGCATTATGGTTTTGACCGCGACTTGTCGAAGTCGGTCAAAGAGTGGATCTATCAAGAGGGTAATTCAACCCTGCAACCAAAAGACATCATCCATACCAATCAAGTTCAAACCTGTGCTCAATGCCACAGCCGTCGTACTCAGTTAAATGAAACGGGTGATCACGTTAACGGGTCTTTCTTTGATAAGTATCGCTTGAGCTTGATTACCCCAGAGCTTTACCACAACGATGGTCAAATCTACGATGAAGATTACGTTTACGGATCTTTCCTTCAATCCGTGATGGCTGAAAAAGGCGTCACATGTACTAACTGCCACGATCCTCATACCGCTGAACTAAAAATTGCGGAAGAAGCCGTGTGTAGCCAATGTCATATTGCATCAGAATACACGCCTGAAAAGCACACATTCCACGAAGCGAATACTGAAGCTTCACAATGCACGACTTGTCACATGCCAGAGACGACTTACATGGAGGTCGACCCAAGGCGTGACCACAGTTGGCATATCCCACGTCCTGATATTAGCCAACACATTAAAACGCCGAACGTGTGCACTAGCTGTCATGCAGATCAAACCGACCAGTGGGCAGATAAGCAAATCGGTGAGTGGTTCCCAGATTCTAAGTATCGTAATCAGCAGCACTTTGCCGTTGCCTTTTATGCTGACTCGATAGGGCACAGAGGTGCAGAGGATGCGTTGGCATACTCGGCTCAGGACTCTAGCTTAAGCAATATCATTCGTGCATCGAGCTTAGAACGTTTGGGCGGTAATACGGGTAAGAATACGCTTATTTCGCTGGCAAGAGCGGTGAAACATGATGATGAAATGATCCGTTTGAGTGTGGTACAAGGCTCGTCTGGTTTCCCATTCACTGACCGTTGGCAAATTCTAGAGCCGCTACTGAAAGACCCTGTATTGTCGATTCGTTCAGAAACCGCAGGCGCATTAGTGCGTTATTGGGGAGAAATGAACCCTCTGCAGAAAGACCAAATCAAGCCTGCATTAGAAGAGTACATTGAAATACAGCAATTTAATGCCGACAGAGGATTTGGACGTACTAACCTAGGCAACGTTTACCGAGATTTAGGCCAGCACGACAAAGCGATTGAGTTTTATCTAGGCGCTATCGAGATTGAGCCTTATTTCGAAAACAGCTACGCCAATTTAGCGGATTTGTATCGAGCGCAAGGTAACGAGGCAAAAGCGTTGTCGACCTTGAAGCAAGGTATTGAAGCTCAGCCTAAATCGAGTGTTTTGCCATACAGCACAGGATTGTCTCTGCTTCGTGTGAAAGATTACGAACAAGCAACGGACTACCTTAAACAAGCCGCTGAAACTGCGCAAACCGACCCTCAATATTGGTATGTGTACGGATTGGCTTTGGAAAAATCGGATGTGCTTGCGGCAAGTCAATCACTGCATAAGGCTTACCAATTTAGCCGCAACCCACAGCACCTGTATGCCCAGTGTGAAGTGTTGGCGCGAAACAGTCATATACCGGGCGTACCAAAGGCGTTTGAGCAATGTATTTCATCATTGAGCAAAGTGGCACCGCCGGAAGCCATTAACCAATTGAAAGCTAGGTTTAAATAAAGCGATGAGGTGAGCTTGGCTATCGAGCTTGCTGCTTATTCCGCTTGTAACCAATTATCGCGTTTATAACTAATAGTTATGGAGCTTGTGAGTAGGATGTACGCAGCCAGATTGAATTAAGGGAAGACCTATGAACCATGCGCAACAAGCAATAAACCAACTGATTGAACAAACAGAGAAAAGTGTTATCGGTCAGAGCCACGTCGTTCGGGCTCTGGTGATAGGGTTATTGACTAATGGCCATGTGCTTTTAGAGGGACTTCCCGGTACAGCGAAAACTCGCTCAGTAAAATCGCTGGCGAATCTACTGAACACCAGTTTTGGTCGAATTCAATTTACGCCAGACCTGCTGCCATCTGATGTGACGGGCACGGAGGTGTATCAAGAGCTTGATGGAAAGCCTCAGTTGCATTTCCAACCGGGTCCTATTTTCAACAGCATTGTATTAGCCGATGAAGTGAACCGTGCGCCTGCAAAAGTACAGGCTGCTCTGCTTGAAGCGATGGCGGAAGGGACGATTACGGTGGGTGGTCAAACTCACATCCTGCCAGATTTGTTCATGGTGCTAGCCACACAAAACCCAGTTGAGCAAGAAGGTACGTATCCACTGCCTGAAGCACAAATGGACCGTTTCATTATGAAAGTGACAGTCGACTATCCAGAAGATGAAGCTGAACGCGACATCATTCGACTTGTGCGCAGTGAGGAACTCGGTAGCGAGACCAGTTCAGAATTAGTCACGCCACAACATATTGAACCTGAGTTGGTACTTGAAGCTCGGCGCCAACTTCCAGACATTGCCGTTTCTGATTTAGTTGAGAACTACATTGTGGCCTTGGTGATGGCAACTCGTAAGCCAGAGCGTTACCCAGAATCAAACTTGTCTAAATGGATTGAGATTGGTTCAAGTCCGCGTGCTTCCATCGCGTTGGATAAATGTGCTCGCGCTTATGCATGGTTGCAAGGACGTGACTATGTCACGTTGGACGATGTGCGTGCCATGTTACCAACCGTATTAGGTCACCGATTCTCGTTGTCTTACGACGCATTGGCCGATGGTGTTGACCATCAAAGAGTGGTTGAAGAACTGCTCGATAATGTTGAGATTGGATAACTAGGGGGCGTCATGGCGAAGCCAACACAAGCTCCCAAATCGCAAGGCCTTGATCCACGACTGTATTGTGATTATTCAAGGTTAGTGCGAATTCAGGCTCAAGCTGAGTCGTTTTCACTGTTACCTCATTTAAAAGCGGGCAGCGTACTTTCGGGCAGACATAACTCTTTGTTCCGTGGTCGTGGTTTGAACTTCGAAGAATTACGTCATTACCAATTGGGTGATGATATCCGTAATCTCGATTGGAAAGTTACGATGCGAACGGGTAAGCCTCATGTTCGTAGCTATACCGAAGAGAAAGACCGTAATGTGATGATCTGTGTCGATCAGCGCAGTTCGATGTTCTTTGCGTCTCAAAACACCATGAAATCTGTTGTGGCTGCCGAAGTGGCGGCATTGTGTGGATGGCGAGTGCTGAAAGATGGTGATCGTGTTGGTTTCGTTTTGGCCTCGCACCAAAAACTGTTTCATACCAAAGCTCAACGTTCTCAATCTGATTTGTTGGCTCAGCTAAAACATCTTACCAAGGCTAATCAAAGCTTAGGTGTCAGTGTGAGCGATAGCGAAGGTGTTGGATTTAGCCAGTGGATTGAACTGATAAAACGAATGAGATTAAAGCAATCGACCTTAATCTTTATTAGTGATTGGCGAGATTGCCAAGAGCAACATCTTGACCGACTAAAGCAACTGCAACAACACAACGACATCTTAGCCATTATGGTCACCGATCCATTAGAACAATCATTGCCTCAAGATCTGGCAAGCGCAAACTGGGTGGTGGGTGATGGTCGCTTTCAACTTAATCTGGATAGCCAATCTAAGGTTAACCTCGCAAGTGAAAGCCTTGCCCAAAAAGCGGCACTTCAGAAACTGTCCCTTGCTAAATTGATGGCGATGAAAAACCTCCCTTATATAGAATTAGACACGTCGGGCAATCACATATCACAGCTGCAGAAACTAGTGGGAGGGCGCTAAATGGCTGTTGAACATACTCCCCCAAGTACCTATATCCTCCGCGAACTGCACGATGTAGCGATTCCTGACATTGTGAGCTGGGCTCCTCAAACGATCGGCTGGAAGATCCTTGGCGTTATTCTGTTATTGGTCGCTATCTATCTGGCTTATCGCTTGGCGTTAAGGTGGTGGAATAACCGTTATCGCAAAGAAGCGCTTCAAGAACTCATGGTACTGGATGCAAGAGACAAGAACTCAACCGAACGAACCTTTAAAGTCCTCAAAGTGGTGCTTCGTTACCTAGACAGCAGTAATGCCAAGTTGTTTGGCCAAGCTTATGTGAACCGTTTGAACGCTTATCTGCCTGTTAGCGCCAACACGAGTGAAAACAGCAATGCGTTCTTTGCCGATGAAGTTTCGGAATTATGGATGCAAAGCCTAATTGACCCTAATGTGCGTTTGAGCTTTGAACAGCGTTTAGAGGTAATTCAAACCGCGATGATGTGGCTAAAACTTCACAAGCCGAATGTACAGGTAACGGTTGAGGGGCAAGACAATGTTTGATGTTTTATCTGCCAGTTTTGAATTTGCGCATCCGCTGTGGTTTATTGCGCTGCCTTTACCGTTGTTGGTCTACTTTGCGGTGCCAGCTTATCGAACTAAGCAAATGGCGATTAAGGTGCCATTTTTTCGAGAATTGGTAGAAGCGATTGGGGAAGCACCGTCAGAAGGTGCAAGCCAGTTAACTCCAAGCTGGTGGCAACGAACCACGCTCATTATTACTTGGGCATTAGTGGTGTGCGCGCTCGCTAAACCAACCATTCTTGGTGAGCCGCAAGTTCGCGAACAATTAGGTCGTGATGTGATGGTAGTGGTCGATTTATCTGGCTCAATGGCGGAGCAAGATTTCACTTCTAAACAAGGCGATAAAATCTCTCGTTTGGATGCGACCAAAGAAGTGCTGGCTGATTTTGCGACTACCCGAAAAGGGGATCGACTCGGTTTGATTCTTTTTGGTGATGCAGCGTTTGTACAAACGCCATTTACCGCGGACCAAGATGTATGGCTTGAACTGCTTAATCAAACCGATGTCGCGATGACAGGGCAAAGTACGCACTTGGGCGATGCAATTGGCTTGGCGATCAAGGTGTTTGAACAAAGTGAAAAGCAAAGTGCTGCCGTTCAAGATTCAAACGTCGACACCAACGAAAAAGAGAAAGTCGTGATCGTATTAACAGACGGTAATGATACAGGAAGTTTTGTTGAGCCTATCGATGCCGCAAAAGTCGCCAAGGCTAAAGGCGTTCGAATTCACGTTATTGCGATGGGCGATCCGCAAACCGTTGGAGAGGTTGCTCTGGATATGGAAACCATCAAGCGTGTCGCTCAAGAGTCAGGTGGCGAAGCCTTTGAAGCACTTAACCGCGACGAACTGACCAAAGCCTATGCTCAGATTGGTGAGCTTGAACCTCAGTTATATGAAAGTACCACTTATCGCCCTAAACAGGGGCTGCACCACTATTTGATGGCGATTGTTGTAGTGATGTATTTGACCGCATTCAGCTTAGCAACGATACGCCGAAGATCGCTGCTCGCTTCTTCTGTTAAGAATTTGAAAGGAGAGAGTGATGCCTGATTCTCTCACGATACAACAGTTTTTTACCCAGTTTCATTTTATCCGACCATTGTGGTTGTTGGCCTTTATTCCAATGTTTTTCCTGTTATGGGTTCGTTGGAGAGAAGAGACCAAACCAACGTGGAAAGACATTATACCTGCACATTTACGTGATGCATTGACGATTGGCGAAACAGGCTGGCGCAAGCAACTGCCGTTGAAGCTATTGGTGGTAATTGTGACTATCGCCATCATTATCTGCTCGGGCCCAACATGGCAACGTGAAGCATCGCCTTTTGGTGAAGACAAAGCGTCGATGTTGGTTGTGCTTGATAATAGTGAATCTATGCTTGCTAAAGATTTGCCTCCAAGTCGCTTGGAACGATCTAAGCAGAAAATTAGAGACTTATTGGCAGCTCGCAAAGGCGGTAATACGGGCTTAGTGGTTTATGCAGGCAGCGCACACGTGGCGATGCCCGTCACGCAAGACAGCAAGGTGTTTGAACCGTTTCTAGCGGCTATCACACCCGATATCATGCCTGTTTCAGGTAAGTCAGCAGAGGATGCACTGCCACTGATTAATCAGCAACTGTCTGGTGAGTTAGGCTCTTCTGTACTGTTGGTATCAGATGGTGTAAACCCAAGCACCATTAGGGCGTACGAGAGTTTCTTTAACGACAATCCGTATCAGTTGCTCATTCTCGCCGCAGGAAACAGTAATGTGGTGAGCGATAACCCTGTCGACCTAGATTCACTGCGTAACTTAGCGAGTAAGACGGGTGGACGAGTGATTGAAGTGACCGTTGATGATTCGGATATCCAACAACTGAACAGAGCGGTTGAAAGAAACATGCAGCTCAACGGCGAATCTTCAATGCCTTGGAAAGACATGGGCTATGGACTGCTTATTCCAATGGCTTTCATTATGTTGCTATGGTTCAGAAAAGGGTGGTTGGTGCAGTGGTGTGTCGTTGGTTTGATGATCACAAGCAGCATGTATTCACCAGACACTTTGGCGAAAACAGTCAACTTAACCGCTGAGAAACCAGTTGTGGTGGAGTCGGTTACTACTTGGGACAAAACAGCTCAATGGTGGTGGGACTTATGGTTAACGCCCGATCAGCAAGGTCAACGCCGGTTGAATCAGAAAGAATATCTTCAAGCTGCCAAACATTTTACTGACCCAATGCGAAAGGGCGCGGCTTATTACTATGCTCGTGATTTTAAGCTCGCTCACAGTGCGTTTTTGCAAACCAAAACTGACCTTGGTTTGTACAATGCAGCGAGTGCGTTAGCTAGGCAGCGTGAATACCTTGCCGCACGAGACCTCTTGAAATCATTAAGTGAGAAAGAGGATCTGTCACCAGAACTAAGAACGGATGTGGAGAACAATCTTGCTGTGCTTAGTGGAATTGTCGAAGAGGTAAACCGAACCAGTGAAAGCCAGTCTGGAACCACAGATGGCCCTGAAGAATCTTTAGAACTCGAAGACGATCAGCCGCGAACGGGTGATGGCGCTGAAGAAGAAACGGTAGCGGAATTGATGCTTAAGGAAACACTTAACGCGAATGAGATTTTGGGCAGCCAAGAGCTTGCCGACAAGTGGTTAAAGCGAGTAGAAGCCGATCCTAAGTTCTTCTTGAAATCCAAATTCCAAATTCAGTTAAGAGATCCTGCGCCTTCCATCGAACAAGCGTCAAAACAGGAGCAAACGCAATGAGTCGATATGATTTAGCTCTTGAAGCGATTCAATCAAAGAGAGTGCGATTCAGATCCCATAAGTGGCTACTGTCGATGATTCTTATATTGAGTTGGTTTTTTCCTTTTGTTGCTTCTGCTACAGATATCTTCGACCTCCAAAAAAGTGGTGACGTTGAGCTTATCGCTTGGGTAGGGGAAAAGCCAAAGTCAGGCGATAAGATAACGCCGGGCAAAGTCAGCGTAAATGAGCAGGTCATTCTGAACATTGAGGTGGCGACACCGCGCTGGTTAACGGGCGGCACTCGAATCGGCAGTATCGAAATCCCTAACGTTATCGCTAAGCAGCGTAACCAACTCGCGACGAACTACACAGAAAGAGTCGGTGGTACTACATGGTCACGTCAGCGTTGGGAAGTGACGCTTTATCCGATGACTTCCGGTGAGTTTGTTATTCCAACCGTACCGGTTCGTATCCAAGTTTCTGCTCCTGATGGTTCAAACGTGGGCGGTACGCTTTACACGCAGCCGATTAAGTTTGAAGCTTCGTTGCCTTCAGGTTTACTCGATAATGAAACGCCTTGGTTTTCTGCGACAGAAGTAGATATAGAGCAGCAATGGCAACGCTCAAGTGAAGAGCTAAAAGTTGGCGATGCTATTACTCGAACTATCACGATTAAGGCAAAAGACAGCTTTTCTGTGTTGCTGCCAGATGTGCTAACCAATAAGTCCACTAAGCAGTTCCAAGCTTACCCACAGCCCAACCGTTTGGATGACACTCAAGAACGTGGTGATTATCGCTCAAGCCGAGTTGAACAGACTGTATATGTGATTCAGCAGGGTGGTGAGTTTACGCTGCCAGAGTTTTCATTTCAGTGGTGGGACAGCAAAAATCAACGCCTTGAAAACGTGGTGATAAAAGGCGAAGTGTTTGAAGCCAAACACACAGTCCAATCTTTCATCAAGGCCTACATGTCGGTGTTTATTACTGTTGGTTTGGTGTTGTTAGTCTGCATTGCGTTGATTGTTTCGGTTAAGCGTTACTACGCAAACCGCCCAACACCGAGTTGGCTGGTACTACGTCGTTTAGTTAAGCAAGGTAATTGGGCTGCATTAAGAACCTTTATCTACCGTCAATTGCGAAACCAAACCTCTCAGTTAGAACTGAATAAAGTGCAACTGGATAAAGCGCAACATGGTAAATCAAATGGACAAAAGCGTTGGCTAGAAGATAGCGAAGCCCTTCAACAAGGATGTGAAGATAAAAACGTATTCACTCGTTTATGGAAAGGGTTACGTAACTTGCCCAGTGACACATCAAACTCAAGCAATTCTCGTTCAATTGCCGCTCGCTTGAAAATCCCTAAAGCCTTGCCAAACTTAAAAGATAGAACTAAGTAGCAAACTTTAGTTATTCGCATCGAACATAATCGGCAGGTTCTCTACTATGGGGAACCTGCTTCTTTAATATGGAACTGTATGAAAAGTACCGAACTAAATCTAATTCCTATATTTGTTGCTATCTATGAAGAGCAGAACTTATCTAGAGCTGCTAATCGCATGGATATAAGCCAACCAGCAGTGAGTAAAGCACTTGCAAGGTTGAGAGATATCTATGATGAGCCACTGTTTCATCGCACCACATCAGGCGTAGAGCCAACCACATTCGCTATTGATATCTATCCTGCAATGGCCGCTGCACTTAAAAACTTTACTTCTACCTTATCCGCATCAAGAGACTTCGATCCTAAAACCTCAGGCCGCGTGTTTTCCATTGCCTGCGTCTCGGCGGCGAGCTACGAAATGATGCCAAAAGTCATGCGGTTAATCAGCCAAGTCGCACCAGGTATCGCGTTAGAGGTTCATCCTCTGTTTACCGAAGACTATGAGTCTGATTTAAGGCTGCAAAGACACGACGTGATTGTTGATATGACGCCTAAAGGAAGAACCATGCTTAAGCACGAGGTGATTTCTACAGAAGAGCTGGTGGTGGTGTGTAGTAGTGATCATCCTACGGTTGGCGATACCATCGATATGGAACAGTTCTTAGCACTCGAGCATGTGGTGGTCTCTAGGTGGCATGCGCGCAAAAGCTTATTAAGCTCTGAGCACTATAGTGACCTTGAGAAACGTAGAATCGTGTATCGCGCAGCGGGCGTTGTAGAGATGCTTCCTGTTATCGAAGGCTCTGAGTACATCGGAGTAATGCCTATTTCATCAGTGCATTGTTTTGCTGAAAAGTACGCGGTAAAAACACTGCCATTGCCCTTCGAGTTGGAAGACCTCGATATGTGTATGATTTGGCATCCAAGCCGTACTAATGAACCAAGCCATAAGTGGTTACGAGCTAAGATCAAAGCGGCAGCAAAAGAGTTATCAAGTTAGCCTATACAAGGACATAGCCATGGACAGCATTCGCGTGATTTTAAACGGAAAGAAAGCCAATATCCCGGAATTAAGGCAAGCCATCTTTGCGGCGAGGGACAATGATATTGACCTGCAAGTTAGAGTGACTTGGGAATCGTCGGACATGTTTCGTTTGGTAAGCGAGGCAATATGCGATGGTGTTAAGCGTCTGATTGTTGTCGGTGGCGATGGAACGGTGAATGAAGCCGTTAACGCGCTCAACCAGTTCCGTGCCAGTGAAAGACCACAACTGGCGCTTATCCCAATGGGCACTGCGAATGATTTTGCTACCGCAACGGGAATACCTAACGATATTTCGGGTGCTTTTGAACTAGCGCTGGAAGGCAAGGCGTTTGCGGTGGATAGCGCGCGTGCGAATGACCGCTATTTTATGAATGTCGCTGCGGCGGGTTTTGGTGCTGAAGTCACAGCTGAAACGCCTGTCGAGCTTAAAGATTTTCTCGGTGGCGGTGCGTATACACTAACAGGTGTGGTGAAAGCACTTGGCTTTAAGCCCTACAGTGGCACGTTGCCCATAGACAAAGGCAGCTTTACCGGCGAGATCCTTGTTGGTGCTTTTTGTAATGGTCGCTTAGCGGGTGGAGGACAAGAGTTAGCACCCAATGCATTGATTGATGATCGCTGTTTACCCAGTCGGGTATCGAGCTATCACGCGCCACCATGGCAAGGTGGGTTATCCAAGTCAGTGAGAAGTTCGCCCCGCTGTATGCGGCCTTGAAGGAGAACCTACTTCAACAAGTGGTGGTTCAGGCGGATGAAACGCCGCTCAATGTGCTCAAAGAAGAGAAGCAGTGTTATATGTGGC
>NZ_JBGONQ010000021.1:0-88977 GCF_041439145.1 Vibrio sp. 1F255
CCACAACGGTATGCTAAGAACAAAAATGCCGTTCACTCTTAAGTGAACGGCATTATTCCTAGTGAAGGTCTTTTTTTATGTGAAATAGAATAGGGCGACTATTTTATTGCTGAAGGTGAACGCATGAATGTGTCAACTTTGGCGCCTTAAACCGTAAGGGATGAGCTACTTTTTCTTCTTAAGCAGAAAGATAGGGAAAAAATCAGATTTTTTTTACTTTTTCCCTTGAAAACCAGTTTGCAGCCCTTATCTATGGTGCATACGAAAGCAAATTACATTTGCACTTTAATTTTGTGTATTAGGGTTGATTCCCTGATTACCACCCCCACATATGTGGGTATAGCAAAAAACTAAATAATATATATTCGGAGATGGCCTGATGGGTAAAATCATTGGTATTGATTTAGGTACTACTAACTCTTGTGTTGCTGTTCTTGACGGCGACAAACCACGCGTAATTGAAAATGCTGAAGGCGAACGCACAACAGCATCAGTAATCGCATACACAGAAGGCGAAACGCTAGTTGGTCAACCTGCAAAACGTCAAGCTGTTACTAACCCTCAAAACACACTGTTCGCTATCAAGCGTCTAATCGGTCGTCGTTTTGAAGATGAAGAAGTTCAACGCGATATCGAAATCATGCCTTTCAACATTGTTAAGGCTGACAACGGTGATGCATGGGTAGAAGCGCAAGGCCAAAAAATGGCTGCTCCTCAAGTATCTGCTGAAGTTCTTAAGAAAATGAAGAAAACAGCTGAAGACTTCCTAGGCGAAGAAGTAACTGGCGCAGTAGTAACTGTTCCTGCTTACTTCAACGATGCTCAACGTCAAGCAACGAAAGATGCTGGCCGTATCGCTGGTCTAGATGTTAAACGTATCATCAACGAACCAACTGCTGCTGCTCTAGCTTACGGCCTAGACAAGCAAGGTGGTGATCGCACTATCGCTGTATACGACCTTGGTGGTGGTACATTCGATATCTCTATCATCGAAATCGATGAAGTAGAAGGCGAGAAGACTTTCGAAGTTCTTTCAACTAACGGTGACACTCACCTTGGTGGTGAAGATTTCGATAACCGCATGATCAACTACCTAGTAGATGAGTTCAAGAAAGAGCAAGGTATCGACCTTAAAGCTGATCCACTAGCAATGCAGCGTGTTAAAGAAGCAGCAGAAAAAGCGAAAATCGAGCTTTCTTCTACTACTCAAACTGACGTAAACCTACCTTACGTTACTGCTGATGCGACTGGTCCTAAGCACATGAACATCAAAGTGACTCGTGCGAAGCTTGAGTCTCTAGTTGAAGACCTAGTTCAACGTTCTCTTGAGCCACTAAAAGTTGCTCTAGCGGATGCTGACCTATCTGTAGGCGAAATCACTGACGTTATCCTAGTTGGTGGTCAAACTCGTATGCCTATGGTTCAAGCTAAAGTAACTGAATTCTTCGGTAAAGAGCCACGTAAAGACGTGAACCCTGACGAAGCTGTTGCAATGGGTGCTGCTGTTCAAGGTGGTGTACTAGCGGGTGACGTTAAAGACGTTCTACTACTAGACGTTACTCCTCTATCTTTCGGTATCGAAACGATGGGCGGCGTGATGACTAAGCTTATCGAGAAAAACACAACTATCCCTACTAAAGCGGATCAAGTGTTCTCTACAGCTGAAGACAACCAAAACGCAGTAACTATCCACGTTCTTCAAGGTGAGCGTAAGCAAGCGACTTACAACAAGTCTCTTGGTCAGTTTAACCTAGAAGGTATCCAACCAGCACCACGTGGCATGCCACAAATCGAAGTAACATTCGACCTAGATGCTGATGGTATCCTGAACGTATCTGCTAAAGATAAAGCAACAGGTAAAGAGCAGAAGATCACTATCCAAGCATCAGGCGGCCTGTCTGAGGAAGAGATCGAAGCAATGGTACAAGAAGCAGAAGCTAACAAAGAAGCGGACAAAAAGTTCGAAGAGCTAGTAACTGCACGTAACCAAGCTGACCAAATGATTCACGGCACTAAGAAGCAAGTAGAAGAAGCTGGTGAAGCTCTACCTGCAGACGAGAAAGCTAAAATCGAAGCGGCTATCACTGCACTAGAAGAAGTTAAGTCTGGTAACGATAAAGAAGCTATCGACGCTAAAGTTCAAGAACTGATGCAAGCAGCTCAAAAGCTAATGGAAATTGCTCAACAGAAAGCTCAAGCTGAACAAGCTGGTGCTGACGCTGGTGAACAACCTAAGCAAGACGATGATGTTGTAGACGCTGAGTTTGAAGAAGTTAAAGAAGACAAAAAATAATTTCGTCGCAGAGTAGCCTGATTTCGTTATCGGAAGTGTCCACCTACTAACGTAGGCTCCGCGCTTCCACTTAGGACTCAAGCTATCTGCTTAGAAATTTGTCTCAAAGACTTATTATTGCGGGCGTCAGAGGTAACTCTCACGCCCGTAAATTTGTATTTAGACTTGTCGATCTAGATAATAGCTTTATTCGGCATTTCAGCCGGCAGAACTTTTATCTAGATTGATACACAGACTACTGAAGTGATCATTCGGTAGTAGCAATTATTTTGGTGACCTAGAACATGTCAAAACGTGATTTTTACGAAGTATTAGGCGTAAGCCGCGATGCATCAGAGCGCGATATTAAAAAAGCGTACAAACGCTTAGCGATGAAATTCCACCCGGACCGTAACCAGGGTGATGAGACCGCAGCAGATAAGTTTAAAGAAGTAAAAGTAGCGTACGAGATCCTAACCGATTCTCAAAAGAAAGCAGCTTACGACCAATACGGTCATGCAGCCTTTGAACAAGGTGGCATGGGCGGCGGCGGTGGTTTTGGCGGCGGTGGCCAAGGTGACTTCGGCGATATCTTCGGTGACGTATTTGGCGACATCTTCGGCGGCGGTCGTCGTGGTGGCGGTCAACAGCGTGCACAACGTGGTTCAGATCTACGTTACAACATGGAACTTTCTCTAGAAGAAGCGGTTCGTGGTGTTTCTAAAGAAATCGAAGTACCAACACTTGTAGAGTGTGATACTTGTGACGGCAGCGGCGCGAAAGCGGGTTCTTCTGCACAAACGTGTGGCACTTGTCATGGCCACGGCCAAGTACAAATGCGCCAAGGTTTCTTTGCGGTTCAACAGACTTGTCCTACTTGTAACGGTAAAGGCAAGATCATCAAAGACCCATGTAACTCATGTCATGGTCAAGGTCGCAAACAGAAGACGAAAACACTTAACGTTAAGATCCCTGCTGGTGTTGATACTGGCGATCGTATTCGTCTATCAGGCGAAGGCGAAGCGGGAGAGCAAGGCGCTCCAGCTGGCGATCTGTACGTACAAGTACACGTAAAAGAGCACAACATCTTCGAACGTGACGGCAACAACCTTTACTGCGAAGTACCAGTAAGCTTCTCTATGGCTGCTCTAGGCGGTGAAGTTGAAGTTCCAACACTGGATGGTCGTGTAAACCTTAAAGTGCCAGAAGAAACACAAACGGGCCGTATGTTCCGTATGCGTGGCAAAGGCGTGAAAGGCGTTCGTGGCGGCGGTGTGGGTGACCTAATTGTTAAGCTAGTGGTTGAGACTCCAGTTAAGCTAAGCTCTCGCCAAAAAGAACTACTGCGTGAATTCGAAGAAACATGTTGTGGTGAAGCGGCAAGTAAGCATAAGCCAAAATCTGAAGGTTTCTTTAGCGGCGTTAAAAACTTCTTCGATGACCTAACTAAGTAATCAATTCATTGATGTATTAGGTTATTGATACTTTAGGTTGTTGATAATATTAGAAAAGCCTGCTCATGTAGCAGGCTTTTTTGTATCTGTAGATCAGGGGAAAAGAAGCTCGAGAAGAAAGAGTCGAGATTTATCAGATAAATTCTAGAGCCCTTTGGTGGTTGCTCTTGTTACTTCCAACACGCTTCTGGCTCTGAAACGCCAGAATGGTTTAGCTCCAAAATATCGGTCGTCGAATCTAAGCAATCATCGTTTGTTTGTGGTGAGAGTGGTTCAGCTTGAATTGAATAGGTGGAGCTACTCGCAGATATCGCTAGCGTGTACCGGTTAGTATCGGTATCACAAAACAAGCATGTCCCTCCTGAAATTATACTCTCTGCTGCCGATGCATAGTTCCCCGTGTACAAGGTCTCCATCTCCAGTTGCATCTTGGTCATATCGGCCATTGCTGTGACTCGATGCGCTTTGATGACATGGTTTGTATAACTTGGGTAAGCAATTGCACCGAGTATCCCCACGATAGCGACAGCGAGCAATAACTCGATCAATGTCATCCCTCTCATGCTTATGTTGTTGCTGTTGCATATATTTTTTCGAATCATCGCGAGTAGTTTCCTTTCATAACCCAGTACATTCTTCTCCGGTGGTAGCATCGCTGCAAGATTAAATACGGTTACGCACTGAATTACATAGGAATTTGGGAAATGACTCGCGGGTTTACGCTTCTAGAGCTGCTGATTACGGTCGTGGTACTTTCAGTACTGCTGGCTGCTGCTGCCCCGAGTTTTAGTTCTCTGTTAGCATCCTCCAAAATTCAAAGACTCGCCCCTGAGGTTCATGGTTTCTTGGTTACTGCGCGATCCGAAGCCATTGCCCGAAACCAAGAACTACACCTTCTATTTTTGGTTTCGAATACGTTAGGTGCGATTGAGGATACAGAAGGTGAGTGGGATTTGGTTCTCAGCACTACCGCTTCTTATGTGCCAGGTAATGTGGTGATGCATCTTGATGGTTCAGCCTATCAAGATATCACAGTCTCGTTCAGCTTTTTAAATCAGAACTCAATCTCTATTGATGGAGTAAGAGGTCGCTTTATTAATGGTAACGTCACCATAGCTTCAGTGAGTCCCCCGTCTGAAGAACTTTCTATTAAGGCATCAAATACAACAGGGCGTATTCGGATTTGCAGCAGCGACCCTAATAGCGATGGGCGCAACAGCATTGGTCACTATGGTTATGAGATCTGCAACTAAGCTTGCTCAAGGTAGTACCTTGGTAGAAATGATGGTGGCCTCTGCTATAGGCGTGATTGTTATAGGGACGATTGGTAGTGTGTTCATCACTAACCAACGTCTAAGCTCAGAGAAAAGCCTGGAGGTGCTCCTTTCACAAAACTTGTTCTCCACTGCACAAATGATGAAAGAAGAGATTTTGCGTGCCGGATATAACGCCAATGCCGGACAGTCGGTAAAGTTATCAGGTGCACCAAATACGATTTATGCCCAGCAAATCAGTGCTGATGAAGCTTATCTTGGTTTTGTTTATCTGCAAAATAGTACCTCATCTGCTTATCGAAATATTGTTTATCAGTTCAAAGACAATAAGCTCAACTACTGCCTTGGAGAATCGACCGATCTTTTGGCTATCGATGAAAAGCCATTTAGCAATGCAAGCGGTGATGTGACGATGACGTGTCAAAGTTTGTTCTTCGAACGACAAATTCAGATAGATGCGTTCTCTGTTTCTGTGAAAGACATATCGAGCAGTCAGGCGAGTTCTCAAAGGATCAACATGACGCTTGAGGCGTCGTTAGTGAATGCGGATTTGAGCCAAAAAGTGATGACATCCGTTGTGCAAAGGAACTGGCAATGAAGAGTGATAAGCAACAAGGAGCGATAACGCTGATGTTAGTCAGTATTCTCTTGATTGGTGTACTGATCGTTTCTCTTGGTTCATTTAAGGTCACGTTCTATCAAATCAAGCGGGCGCAAAATGAGGTCCAATCGCGCAAAGAACACTGGCAAGCGGAAGGTGGTTTAGAGTGCACTTACGCTTATCTACTTGAATTAGATAAAAGTGTTGCTGATATTCAAGATGCCAGTACTCGTCCAGCCGACTTTGCAGATTGGTGCTCTCCTTATCAAAATCAGCCTCAAATCGATGTATCGAGCAGTGCTAGTTCTAGTGCTTATTTGGTGACGTCTTCTTCGAACACCAACTCTCTTCATAAGACGATAAGAGAACATTCCCAGTTAGGCACGGGAGCAATCCAGTCGACAGGGCCAATAGAGATAGTTGGTACATTGAGCCTGAAGCCTACAGTTAAAGAAGAACCGATTAGTGGTAATGAATATGAATGCGTGAGTGTTACTTTTGCCGACCTTTTTACTTACCAATACGATTCAACACATGGTGATTCAGGACAAACGTTAGGCTTAGAAGTGCTTGACCCAAGTGCGGATGGTCCGTTTTCTGGTTTTGATGGCGTGTGTGATAGCGACTATAAGACGGAGATCCCTAAAGGCAGTTCGGGAAGTAGTTATTCAATCTATGCGCCTGATTCCTATCAAGGAACGAATCCGCTTCCCTTCAAAAAAGATTTTAATCCTGATCCTAATATGAACCCGTTTTATACCTTTTTTGGTATCGCTAAAACGGATCAAAATATTGTCGACTTATCTCAAGACACTGACCTTTTTAAGCACGTACAGATACTGAATGCGACAGAGTGTGGCACCGAAATCATGGACCATTTTACTCCTGGGCAAACCAAGGGATTGTGGGTTGAGGGAAATTGCTATATCAATTCAGCGGTTGCCGCCGCCAACAATCAATCTCAACTTCTAGTGATTCAAGATGGTGTGCTCGCGTTAAATGGTGCCATGACTTACAACGGTGTGATTTATCATTTGGTCGATTATCAAAAGAGTCATGTTAAAACTCGTATAGATGACTTCTGGGAAGCGCTTGTTACTCCTAATGTATTTGCACCTTTTATCAAAGACATCGATGACGCTACCGTCCTGAAAAAAAGTGTCGGGATTCAATTTGCTTCTGGTTTACCTTCAGGTGGCCTTATCTTCGATTCGCCACTTGGGGTGACAACGATTGTGGGTGATATGGATTTGGATTTTCGTTCAGAGTCTAATCCGAGTGATCCGCCTTCTATTTATCAATGGAAGCGAGGATCATGGAATGACTTCTAAACAACGAGGTTTCAGTTTGATAGAGGTGCTTATCTCTTTTTTGCTCATCGGTGTTGCTTCGTTAGGGTTGGTTAAGCTGCAAGTTTATGCGGAGCAAAAGTCGGACTTTGCGCTTCACAGTGTACAGGCACTTCACTTTGCTGAAAGGCAGATGGAGTATTATCGAACTCGCGCGCTCAATGTTAGTGGGGCGGTAGGGCTTATTCCTTTTGAGGAACTAAATCAATCGAGCTACTGTCTCAACATTGCGAGTTCAGATCCCTTATCCGGTTTATCGGGCTCTGCGTATTCGATGACATGTGAAGTCACCAATGCGAGCGGAGCCTTATCTGGCGCGCTCAAAAACATTACTGTCACAATTGCATGGCAAGATCGTATGAACCGCGCGCAAAGTATTTATCTCGAAACTATGCTCTCCAAATACAGTGAGTTTGATTGACCCTCAAGCAAACGTTTACTGCATGCCAAGGCCTACGCATCCCCTTTACTGATAGTTTTCACTCCTCGGACATTGTTTACGTGCCAGTTAAAACTCTGTATATGGAATGGTGTTTTTTGTGTTTTTATATTGTTGCTGTTGTACAGTATTTTTGCAAAATATGTCTCCATTTATGGAAAATGATGTGGAACCTTGTGCTTTTTAACAGCGACTTTAATAGAATATGTGCTGTACCAATAGGCCGTGGTCAAAACTTATATTAGGCCTAAACAAAACAACATCACATATGGAGTTACAATGAGTAACCAAGCCGTAAAAAAAGCACCATCGACTGAGAAGATCAGTGGTATGGACCGCTTTCTAAACTTCATTGAACGCGCCGGCAACAAAATTCCAGATCCAGCAATCCTGTTCTTCTGGGCTCTAGTTATTGTATGGGTAGCATCTGCACTTTTATCGAATCTTTCATTCGACTTAATCAACCCTCAAACGGGTGCTGCTCTTGAAGTAAACAACCTACTAACTGGTGAAGCGCTTGCTAGCTTCCTAGCGAATATGGTTACCACATTCACAGGCTTCGCACCTCTAGGCATCGTACTTGTTGCTATGCTAGGTGTTGGCGTTGCAGACTCTTCAGGCTTCATTACGACTGGCCTTAAGAAGATGCTTAACTTCACGCCAGCTAAGCTACTAACGCCGATGCTAATCTTGGTTGCTATCGTGTCTCACACAGCAGCTGATGCAGGTTACGTTCTAGTAATCCCTCTTGGCGGTATCATCTTCCACGCTGCGGGTCGTCACCCTCTAGCGGGTATTGCAGCAGCGTTTGCTGGTGTATCAGGTGGTTTCTCAGCGAACTTTATCCCTTCAGGTATTGATCCGCTACTAGCTGGTTTCACTCAAACAGCGGCAAACGTTCTTGACCCTGCATATGTGATCAACCCTCTAGCGAACATCTTCTTTACTGGTTTGTCTTCAATTCTAATTGTGGCAATTGGTTGGTACGTTACAGAGAAAATTATCGAGCCTCGTCTTGCTAATACGCCTGTAGATGAAGATGCAGAACAAGCACCTGATCTAGGTACGTTCACAGCCATTGAATCTAAAGCATTCAAATTCGCTGGTTGGGCAATGGTTGCCGGTATTGGTCTGCTTATCGCGGCTCTAATGCCTGAAAACTCAGCACTTCGTTCACCTGAAGGCGAATTAACGGCGTTCTCAGCACCAGTAATGAAGTCTATCGTTCCTCTGATCTTCATCCTGTTTATTATTCCGGGTATCGTCTACGGCCGTGTAGCGGGTACATTCAAGAATAGTAATGATGTTATCAAAGCAATGTCTGAGACGATGGCAACGATGGGCGCATACATTGTAATGTCGTTCTTCTGTGCTCAGTTCCTATCTGCATTCGCTCAATCAAACATCGGTACTATGCTGGCACTTTACGGTGCTGAAGGCTTGAAAGCGATGGACCTTCCAGGTGAAGCAACGGTTGTTGGTATGATTCTACTAACGGCTGCAGTTAACCTTCTTGTTGGTTCTGCTTCAGCTAAGTGGGCACTGATTGGTCCTATCCTAGTTCCAATGCTAATGGTTGTGGGTATCTCTCCTGAGCTATCTCAAGCGGCTTACCGTGTAGGTGACTCAGTGTCTAACATCATCTCTCCACTAATGGTGTTCTTCCCACTGGTTGTTGTTTACTGTCAGCGCTACGTTAAGTCGACAGGTATCGGTACTCTAGCTTCTCTAATGATGCCATTCTCGATTGCGATGTTAATCGGTTGGTCTATCTTCTTGCTAGCTTACTGGGCTCTTGGTATCCCACTAGGTATCCAAGCACCTTACACTTACACAATGTAAGATTGAACTAAGCAAAACTAAGCTTTATTCATTGCTAAGCCCGCACCGAAATGTGCGGGCTTTTTTTCGCTATTTTTTCCGTTTTTTATATCCAAGGTTTTTATATCCAAAACTTTCTATATCCAAAACTTTTTATATTCAAAACTTTCTATATCCCAAATAAACGCACTCAGCTTATACTCCGGATTACGGCTAATTGTTGGCCGGTAAATTTAGGAAATCCAAGCCACATGAAAATTCTGCTTTTAGTAGGGTTAATTGTTTTAAATGGTCTGTTTGCCATGTTTGAGATTGCATTGGTAGCAGCAAAAAATAGTCGGCTGAAACGCTTAGCCGAAAAACACCGCTCCGCTCAGGTTGCTCTTGATCTCAAAGAAAACCCAACCCGCTTCCTCTCTACAATCCAAATCGGTATCACGGTAATCGGCCTACTCAGCGGGATTGTGGGTGAGGCGACGCTATCGGCTCCACTAGCCGTTCAACTTGAACTGTGGGGACTAGACCCAACATAAGCGAACATCTTGTCTACTGCGGTTGTGGTGGTAGGTATTACTTATTTCGCTATCGTTGTCGGTGAGTTGGTACAAAAGCGTTTTGCTCAGTCTCAAGCTGAAAACATTGCTGTGTTAGTCGCGCTGCCAATCTTCTGGTTATCTAAAATCGCGACGCCGTTTGTGTTTGCGTTGTCGGCTTCAACGGAAGGTATTCTTAAGTTGATGGGCCGAGGCGGTGAAGAAGATAGCGTTACCGAAGATGATATCCATGCACTTGTGAAAGAGGGCTCAGAATCGGGTGTGATTGAACGCGGCGAACAAGAGATGATTCGTAATATCTTGCAGCTTGATGATCGTCTTGTGAGCTCATTGATGACTCCGCGTCGAGACATCGACTTTCTGGATGTCGACCAACCCGTTGAGCAGATATTAAAGAAACTGCGTTCATCAAAACACAGTGTGTTTCCATTGTGCCAAGATCACCTCAATAAAGTGGTGGGTACAGTGTCAGCCAAAGCCTTGCTGAATCAGGCGGGCAATCTAAGCATTCAAGTGATCATGGGGCTGTCTCGCTCGCCGATCTATGTTCCAGAATCGATGAAAGCTCTGCGTCTACTTGGCTACTTTAAAGAGTCGGGCACCGAGATGGCATTCATTGTCGACGAGTATGGCGATGTTCAAGGTCTTGTGACTCATTACGATATTCTTGAGGCGATTGCTGGCGAGCTATCGAATAATCCGAACGATCTTTGGACCGAGCAAGTGGAAGACGGTTTGTTGGTGGATGGATTGATTCCTATCAGTGAACTGAAAAACCGTTTAGAGCTATCGGATTTTGAGGGCGAAAGCGAGAGCTTCCAAACGTTGAATGGCCTTGTGACTTGGTTAATAGGGCGCTTACCGGATGCAGGCGAAGTTGTTCAATACCAGCAGTGGCAGTTTGAAATTATCTCTGTTGAGAATAACCGTATTGTGAGCATCAAAGCGACGCCAATAGCCGGTGACACAGAAGACGCTAATAGCTAACAGTTCGACCAACCAGCAAGCGGCAATGGTTCATTGTCTCTTGTTGTCTTAACCTCTTTATTGTTCATTATCACGAAGATTAGGTATGCTTCACCGCATACCTGTTTTCGTTTTTATCCTTTGTTTTCTGGAGTTCCCTTTGTCAGACCATCAATTCACCCCTCAAGATGAAATCTTCATGCGACGCGCCATTGAGGTAGCTAAGCAAGCAGAGAGCGAGGGAGAGGTTCCAGTGGGTGCGGTATTAGTGAAAGATGGGCAGATTATCTCTGAAGGATGGAACCGTTCGATTGGCAGCCACGATGCAACGGCACACGCAGAAATTGAAACCTTGCGTAAAGCCGGTCAAACCTTAGAAAACTATCGGCTACTCGATACCACTTTATACGTTACGCTAGAGCCTTGCCCAATGTGCGCAGGTGCCTTGCTACACAGCCGAGTAAAGCGCATTGTGTTTGGTGCTCCAGACTTAAAAGCAGGCGCTGCAGGTACAGTGTTGAATTTGTTTGAAAGCCAGGCCTCATACCACTATGCCGACGTTGAACATGGTTTGTTAGAGGAAGAGTGCCGTGAGCAATTACAAGCGTTTTTCAAGCGTCGTAGAAAAGAGATAAAAGAGAAGCGAAAGCAAGAACGTCTGTTGGAAGAGCAGCGTTTAGAAGCAGAGATGAAGGCTGGCAATAAGAAATAGCAGCGTACTTTCGGCACTCTCTATCGCAAGAGTGCCAAGCAAACTGACTGAGTAACTACATTTACTCAGCAATCATCTGCATGAAAGCGCGATTGCGCCAAATGATCTTCTTCTTATTATTTGAAAGCATACGCTTACGACGGTTTGCAGCAACGGTCTTATCAAGGCGTTTCGATTTCAGTTTCTTCATCATTTCAATGATTTCCTATTTGTCGTCTGACTTTTTAGTTTGGACTAACGATTTAATTATAGTGTTATTCGTTTGTTTGGCCTGTCGCACGCTTGGCTTAAATAGAAGAGCAGTTCTAGTCTAAAGCCAGCATTGCAGTGCAACAGAGCATAATCTTGATTGTGGTGTGCCGTTATAAGGTTCGATTGTTACTGCAATATGACACTCTAGATCTCATCATCATTTTCTTGCCTGCTTCCCTTATCCCTTAGTGACGAAAGAAGAGTCGAAAAAAGACAATAAAAAAGAGCAATGCTAGATGGCATTGCTCTTTTGGGTTTTACTGTGAAGGCTCAGAACTGCTTACTGTCGACTGAGCTGCGCTGATACTCGATTCAGCACCTGAGGTTTCTAAAGGTGGGATCACCACCAAACCTTCAAGGGTCGCTTCTTGTTCTTTATTGCGCTTATTTACATGGCCAATAATGCTTTGGTAATAACGGCGAATGTTTTCAACGTAGTTTCTCGCTTCATCACCACGCGCATACCCATATCGAGTTTGGCTGTAGTACTTCTTCTGTCTTAACAGAGGTAATCTGTCTTTCACATCGCCCCAAGCATCAGGATCTCCTCCTTGTGCCTTCGTGAGGCGACGCGCGTCCATCATGTGCCCGTAACCGACATTGTATGAAGCAAGTGCAAACCAGATCTTTTCGTGTTGAGTGATTGAATCTGGTACTCGGTTCACGATACGACGCAGGTACTCAACACCGCCTTGTACCGACTGGTTCGGGTCGAGACGGTTGGTTACCCCAACACTCTTCGCGGTGGGCAGTGTCAACATCATCATGCCACGAACACCCGTTGGTGAGCGCGCAACAGGGTTCCAGTGTGATTCTTGGTAGGCCAAAGCGGCAATCAAGCGCCAATCAAATTCTTGAGAGTACCTTTGAAATAGCGGCGACCATTTTGGCAACTTGCTGTCCAGTGCGCGGATAAAGGCACGAGTATCAACGTAGTCAAAAGTGCCGATGTGACCGATGTATTTCTCTTCTAGTGAAGCCAGTTCACCAGACTGTTTTAGGTTACCGAAGAACTCAATCAGCAAAGCATACAGGCTTTCATCTTCCGATCTATTTAGGTACCAAGAGATAGGTTGGTCTTCTGTCAGCTCAAATGCCAAGGCAACATCTGGGTACAAACGTTGCGCCAGTGATAGCTCGATAGAGTCGGCCACTGTGAATAAACGTTCGCCTGTTGATACTTCTTTTAGCAGGTCATTGATGTCTGCATTGCCAACCGCGTCATAGATGAAGTCATCGTGCGTTTTCTGCAGCAGTTTGAGTGTTGGTTCAAAGTGTGAGTCTTTCACCACAACCAAAGATGGCGTTAATGTGTCAGTAGACGCCGCCTCTTCTGATTCAGTTTGTGCTTTAACAAAGTCAACCTGACGCTCATTCTCGAAATTGATCAGTTGTTCAAGGTTTCTCGGTCGCCACTGGCCTTTTTTGTATACGACCTGTTGGCTTACGTAGTAATAAGCAGGTGCGGCGCGATAAGCTCGTGTCAGTTTGTTGTTTTGCGTTAAGCCGGTCGCGATAAGATCGATTTCGCCTTTCTGCAGTGCAGGGAACAAGCCAGACAAACGGTAAGCGGGTTTAACCTCAAGCTTTACACCAAGCTCCTGCGCAAATTCACGAGCTAATTCGTAATCCAAGCCAGCAGGACCATCAGGACCGATGTAATAAGAGAGTTGGTTATTTAGGGTGCCGACACGAAGAACGCCACGATCTCGTATCTGCTCAAGGACACTTTTAGGTTCAGATTCAATCTGGCATCCAGCCAACCCAAATAGGGCGATGGCGAGCAGAAGGAACTTAGACGAAAAGATGAGCGTAAATTTAGGCATCAAAATGAAATCTCGAAAAGTGGAAGCTCCTTTATACCAAACCCCGCAAGGCTGGCAAAGCAGGTTTAATTAAACAGTTGTAAAAGTGGTGATAAATGCAGCAAAAGTACCATTTACGCAGAAAGATAAAAAAAATCACGCAAACGGTTGCTTTTGGTGTTACGTCACAAAAAGAAATGCTTTATAATGCGCTCGCATTGAAGAGGTGGGATCGGCATAGGTTTTTAAACCTTCGGGAATAGCTTCGAAGAAAACAGTTAGGTTTTTCCTTTAACCCACTGAATTTATTCCAATACTACCTTAATCAACTGCATAAGAGACGTAAGCACATGAGAATTTTGCGTGGCTCCCCAGCTCTATCTGAGTTTCGTGTTAACAAGCTTTTAGAGCTTTGTCGTGAATTAAGCTTACCTGTAACAGGTATTTACGCTGAGTTTGCCCACTTTGCTGATCTAACGGCAGACCTAGATGAGTCTGAAGTTGAGAAGCTAGAAAAGCTACTGACTTACGGTCCAACGATTGAAGAGCATGAACCTGAAGGTTTACTGCTGCTTGCAACGCCACGCCCAGGCACTATCTCGCCTTGGTCTTCAAAATCAACAGATATCGCACACAACTGCGGACTGGCTAAAGTGTCACGTCTAGAGCGCGGTACTGCTTTCTACATTGAAACCTCTGCTGAACTTTCTGAACTTCAACTTGTTGAGCTGAAAGCAATCCTGCACGACCGTATGATGGAAGTGGTTTTCACTGACTTCGAATCAGCGGCGGCACTATTTACCGTTGCTGAGCCTGCTCCTTATGCGGAAGTTGACCTACTAACTGGTGGACGTAAAGCGCTTGAAAAAGCAAACGTTACCCTAGGTCTTGCACTTGCAGAAGATGAGATTGATTACCTTCTTGAAAGCTTCACTGAGAAGCTAGGTCGTAACCCGACGGACATCGAGCTAATGATGTTTGCACAAGCGAACTCAGAGCACTGTCGTCATAAGATCTTTAACGCTGATTGGACTATCGATGGCGTTAAGCAAGAAAAATCATTGTTCAAGATGATTAAGAACACCTTTGAAACGACACCAGAACATGTTCTGTCTGCTTATAAAGATAACGCAGCGGTAATGACAGGTTCTGAAGTTGGTCGTTTCTTCCCAGATCCAGAAACTCGCCAGTACAGCTACCACCAAGAAAAAACACACATCTTGATGAAAGTTGAAACGCACAACCACCCAACGGCAATCTCACCGTGGCCAGGCGCATCGACAGGTTCAGGCGGTGAAATCCGTGATGAAGGCGCAACCGGTATTGGTGGTAAGCCAAAAGCGGGTCTTGTTGCTTTCTCTGTATCTAACCTTAAGATCCCGAACTTCGTTCAACCTTGGGAAACTGACTTTGGTAAGCCAAGCCGTATCGTTACTGCTCTGGATATCATGCTTGAAGGTCCTCTTGGTGGCGCGGCATTCAACAACGAATTTGGTCGTCCAAACCTACTTGGCTACTTCCGTACTTACGAAGAGAAAGTAAACTCTCACGCAGGTGAAGAAGTGCGTGGTTACCACAAACCAATCATGCTAGCTGGTGGTCTTGGCAACATCCGTGATGAGCACGTTCAGAAGAAAGAGATCCCGGTAGGTGCAAGCCTAATCGTTCTAGGTGGTCCTGCGATGAACATCGGCCTTGGCGGCGGTGCGGCATCTTCAATGGATTCTGGTTCTTCTTCTGAAGATCTTGATTTCGCTTCTGTACAACGTGAAAACCCAGAGATGGAGCGTCGTTGTCAGGAAGTTATCGACCGTTGTTGGCAGCTTGGTGATGCGAACCCAATCGCATTTATCCACGATGTGGGCGCGGGCGGTATCTCGAATGCTCTTCCTGAGCTAGTCGACGATGGCGAGCGTGGCGGTATCTTTAATCTACGTGACGTGCCAAACGATGAGCCGGGCATGAGCCCACTTGAGATCTGGTGTAACGAATCTCAAGAGCGTTATGTAATGGCGGTTGCTGATAAAGACATGGCAACGTTCGACGCGATTTGTAAGCGTGAACGTGCACCGTACGCAGTGGTTGGTAAAGCAACTGAAGAACGTGATCTGAAATTAGAAGATTCACACTTCGACAACACGCCAATCGACATGCCAATGGACATCCTATTAGGTAAAACACCTAAGATGCACCGTGACGCGAAAACGCTAAAAGCTAACAACCCTGCGATTGACCGTTCTGGCATCGAGATGAACGAAGCGGTTGACCGTGTTCTTCGCTTGCCA
Source organism: Vibrio sp. 1F255 (assembly GCF_041439145.1). Taxonomy (NCBI): domain Bacteria; kingdom Pseudomonadati; phylum Pseudomonadota; class Gammaproteobacteria; order Vibrionales; family Vibrionaceae; genus Vibrio; species Vibrio sp. 1F255. The sequence goes on from NZ_JBGONQ010000021.1 coordinate 15,785, forward strand.
ACAGTCGCTGAGAAAACATTCCTTATCACCATCGGTGACCGCTCGGTAACAGGCCTTGTAGCTCGTGACCAAATGGTTGGTCCATGGCAGGTTCCTGTTGCTAACTGCGCAGTAACAGCGGCAAGCTACGACTCTTACCACGGTGAGGCTATGTCTCTTGGTGAGCGTACGCCAGTGGCACTTCTAGACTTCGGCGCATCGGCTCGTCTAGCGGTTGGTGAAGCAATTACTAACATCGCAGCGACCAACATCGGCGATATCAAACACATTAAACTGTCGGCTAACTGGATGTCTCCAGCAGGTCACCCAGGTGAAGATGCAGGTCTTTACGAAGCGGTTAAAGCGGTTGGTGAAGAACTATGTCCAGCTCTGGGCCTAACTATCCCAGTGGGTAAAGACTCAATGTCGATGAAGACTAAGTGGGAAGAGAATGGCGAGCAGAAAGAAGTAACGTCTCCGCTATCTCTTGTTATCACTGCGTTTGCACGTGTTGAAGATGTTCGTAAGACGATTACTCCTCAGCTTCGCACTGACAAAGGTAATACAAGCCTAGTTCTTATCGACCTAGGTAACGGCAAAAACCGTATGGGTGCAACAGCACTTGCACAGGTTTACAAGCAGCTTGGTGACAAGCCAGCAGACGTAGACAACGCAGCGCAACTAAAAGGTTTCTACGAAGGCGTTCAAGCACTTGTAGCGAACGACCAAGTTGTCGCTTACCACGATAAAGGCGATGGTGGTCTATTCGTAACGCTAGCAGAAATGGCATTCGCAGGTCACTGTGGTGTTAATGCAAACATTGAAGCGTTAGGTGAAGACACGCTAGCAGCACTGTTCAACGAAGAGCTAGGTGCAGTAATCCAAGTCCGTAACGACGACCTAGACGCAGTACTTTCTACTCTTGCAGCTAACGGTCTAGAAGCATGTTCTCATGTGATTGGCAGCGTTGTTGGTGAAGGGGAAGCATCAGATGAACTAGTGATTAAGTCTGGCGAGTCTGTAGTGATTGAACGTAACCGTACTGAACTACGTACTATCTGGGCTGAGACAACGCACAAGATGCAAGGTCTGCGTGATAACCCAGTATGTGCTGGCCAAGAACACGAAGCGAAGAAAGACAACTCGGACCCAGGTCTGAACGTGAAACTGAGCTTTGACGTAAACGAAGACATCGCAGCACCGTTCATCAACACAGGTGCTAAGCCTAAGATGGCGATTCTACGTGAGCAGGGTGTTAACTCTCACGTTGAAATGGCAGCAGCATTCGACCGTGCAGGCTTCGAAGCAACTGATATTCACATGAGCGACATCCTAACAGGTCAAGCGGTACTAGAAGAATACAACGGCCTTGTGGCATGTGGTGGCTTCTCTTACGGTGATGTACTAGGTGCTGGTGAAGGTTGGGCGAAGTCGGTTTTGTTTAATGACTCGACTCGTGACCAGTTTGAAAACTTCTTCAAGCGTGAAGATACCTTCTCTCTAGGTGTGTGTAACGGTTGTCAGATGCTGTCGAATCTACGTGAACTTATCCCAGGTGCGGAGTACTGGCCACGTTTCGTTCGCAACGAATCTGAGCGCTTTGAAGCACGTTTCAGCCTAGTAGAAGTTCAGAAGTCAGATTCTGTATTCTTCAACGGCATGGAAGGTTCTCGTATGCCAATCGCTGTTTCTCACGGTGAAGGCCGCGTAGAAGTACGTGATAACGACCACCTAAACGCGATTGAAAACTCAGGTACGGTTGCTCTACGTTACGTTGATAACAACGGTAACCAAACGCAGCAATACCCGAATAACCCGAATGGTTCGCCAAACGCTATCACAGGTTTAACAACGACTGACGGCCGCGTGACAATTATGATGCCTCACCCAGAGCGTGTATTCCGTACGGTTGCAAACTCTTGGTCTCCGGAAGGTTGGGGCGAGAATGGCGCTTGGATGCGTATGTTCCAAAACGCACGTAAGAACGTGGGTTAATTGAAAACGATTTAAACAGTGTTATCGGGACAATAACCACAAGCGCAGATCGAAAGGTCTGCGCTTTTTTTGGTGGTGAGTGTGGTGTAGGGATCACCGTATAATGGATGTGTGTATAACAAACTTTTGGACATAGAACGACTTAGACCTATAGCTCTAAACCTTTTATACAAGATTAGAAAAAGTATCTTGAAACCTTAAAAGTTTGTTATTAAAACTATTCGTATGGTTGATACCAATACTTTTTATTATCGATCATTCTTACGCGCTCTAAACCTACAGTATGTTCACTCCTTATTACTTGATAAAACTGTGTAGGTTTTTTGTGATAGCGCAAAAGGTGCCCAACCGCTGTTTTAGTTTCGACAGTTGTTCTCAGCCCAAAAGTAACACTAGTGATAGCATCAATATTGAGTTTATATACACAGCCCCCTATATCTGGACACAGAAACCTCCATTCTTTTTCGTATTCCCAATCAGAGGATTTTGTAGAGAGCATCCTATAAAAAAGTTCCATTAGAGAATAATGGCAGTTTGACATTCCAGTCATAGCAAACAATAGATACGCGTTCCTTACAATGTCTATTTCATTTTTATATGTAACTTTACGCAACCAGTCCCCCGCTCCGTTTGGAGATTCTGGAGCCAATATCTCGGGGTCGTAACCAAGACAAATTCCTTTATGTTCATCTCCATAATGAGACCACATAGTGGTACTTATCGGGTCTTCAGATAACGACAAAATACCAACACTATCAGATGTCTCATCCCAAAATCTGCAAAATTGATTAACTTTATCTTTGAGATAATCGTTAGGTTTACCATTGATAAATAAGCTATCAATAAATTCTGGGTCGAGTACTTCTTCTTTGGAATTAAGAGAACTAGACATGAAGTGGGAAAGGGCTTCCTTAAATTGCTTTGAGTTGACATCTGATTTACTTAACTTAAGTTGGGCATCAAAAGGATCATTTAATTGAGAAGGTTTAGGAATCCAAAGCCCTTTATTTAATAAGCTTAACACCGAGTATTTTCCGAAATCTCGGTACTTAAATAACTCTTTTGGTATATTCACTGTACGCCCTACTAGAAGTGTTAACGATTATAGATGGATTGATATAAGTCTAATCTCATAGGTATTGTGCAGCTTAGAAAAAGTAGGTCAAACTACCGCATCGTGATTTGTGAGGTTGAGCGTCGCTAGCTCGGAAAGGGGCAATAATGATTCCCAGAACATACAAAAAAGCCGCTGGATTGAACCCCAGCGGCTTATTATTTTCTAGCATCTAGCATCTAGCATCTAGCATCTAGCATCTAGCGCTTAGATTAGTTGTTGCTGTGTAGTTCGCTGTTTAGCTCAACAGCAGACTTGTTCGCTAGGCACTCGATTTGGCCTGTGATTGAGTTGCGACGGAACAGAAGATCAGAAACGCCAGCTAGATCGCGAGCTTTAATGATCTCTACTTCGTTGCCTTCTTTATCTAACATGCGAACCTTAGTACCCGCAGTCACGTAAAGACCAGACTCAACCGTACAACGGTCGCCCATAGGGAAGCCAAGACCAGCGTTTGCGCCTAGTAGGCAGTTTTCGCCGATAGAGATAACCATCGTACCGCCACCAGACAGAGTACCCATGATAGAAGCGCCGCCGCCGATGTCTGAACCGTTACCTACAACAACACCCGCAGAGATACGACCTTCAACCATGCTCACGCCAGTTGTACCAGCATTGAAGTTGATGAAACCTTCGTGCATTACTGTTGTGCCTTCGCCTACGTGTGCGCCAAGACGAACACGAGAAGTGTCAGCAATACGAATACCTGTTGGTACTACGTAGTCCACCATTTTAGGGAACTTGTCTACGCAATCTACAGACAGAGCACGACCTGCAAGGCGAGCTTCGATTTGACGCTCAGCCAGCTCAGGTAGGTCGATAGGGCCTTCGTTTGTCCATGCGATGTTGTGCAGTAGACCGAAGATGCCGTCCAGTACCGTACCGTGTGGTTGTACTAGGCGGTTAGAGATAAGTTGTAGCTTTAGGAAGCCTTCAGCAACTGATGCTGGCTTCTCGTCAGTAGCAAGAACAACAAGAACAAGTGGCTGTTCAGACGCTGCCGCTTTTTCTGCTAAAGATGCGTTAGCTGCATCATCGTTTGCTGCGAATGCCTTCGCCAGTTCTGCGCTTTGTGCAGCAGAGATTTCGATAGCTTGGTTGCCTTCAGAGTAACCTGATACTTCTGCCACAGCCGCTACAAGAGCGTCGCTTGGGTTTAGAAGTGGGTTAGGGAAGAACGCTTCAATGATTTTATTGTCGCGATTTTTGGTTGCCGTACCGAAGGCTAGTGAAAAATAAGCCATGTTGAATCTCCATGTGTTGAGTCTTGATTTTGCTATTCCAAAACAACGGCTCGAATAACAAGCGCTGCCGTTAGCAAAGTTAATTTAATTGCGTTCATCATAAAGAGAGCGCCCTCGTTATGAAAGGGCGTATCGGGATAAAGTCTGTAAAATGATATTGCTTGTCTTTTGAGAGATAGTTTTCATTATCCGGATATTATACCTCGCTCTTAAATATGGGCGTTCTTACTTAAGTAGCGCGGTGCCATTTCATTTCCATGCCTGACACTTATCTTTAGTCCATCCTCTTGTTAGCCGTATCAATAGAGTGAGTCACACTTTCTTTATAAATTCATGTTTATTATCAGAATTATTCGACTTCTGTTGATTAATCGCTTGTGCCTACAGTTAGGGTAAATACTCAACTTTCCAGACATGTAATTAAGAGAACGATCACTAAAACCCTGCAAGATGTCAGTATATTGCCTGCCATAACGACATTAAAACGATTAATAAAGGATCTTCTATGAATTTTACTAAGTCTTTACTGGTGTTATCTATCGGCGTAGCGATGGTTGGTTGTGGCTCGGACAGTGACGATATCGCAGTGACATGTGACACTGCCGCTTCTTGTACCAAGTTTACTGTTTTACATACCAACGATAACCATGGTCGCTTCTGGGAAAATAGTAAGGGTGAGTATGGAATGGCGGCTCGTAAGACGTTGATTGATAGTATTCGTGCGGAAGTGACTCAAAACGGTGGTGAGACGATCCTACTGTCCGGTGGTGACATTAATACTGGTGTTCCAGAGTCTGATATGCAGGATGCGATACCAGATTTTGTTGGCATGAACCTTCTTGGTTACGATGCGATGGCATTAGGTAACCATGAATTCGACAACACCTTGGATGTGCTTGAGATGCAATCTGAGCTAGCTGACTTCCCGATGCTTGCGGCGAATATTTATATCAAAGATGGAGACACAGTTACTGATGAACGCCTTTTCTCTCCATATAAAGTATTCACCATTAATGGTTTAAAGATTGCTGTTATTGGCCTGACAACCAAAGATACGGCTAAATTAGTTAATCCTGACAACGTCGCGACAATTCACTTTGCCGACCCACAAGTTGAAATCAAAAAAGCCATAAAAGAAATAGAGGCCAATGAAACGGTTGACCTGATTTTTGCTACCACGCATATGGGGCATTACGCAGATGGTCAGCATGGTAGTGAAGCGCCTGGCGATGTATTGCTTGCTCGCTCTCTAGAAGAAGGTCAGCTAGATGCAATTATTGGTGGACACTCTCAAAACCCTGTTTGTATGGAAGGCAATGAATACGCCGACTTCAACCCAGGGGATGACTGCAAACCTGATCAGCAAAATGGTACCTACATCATGCAAGCTCACGAGTGGGGTAAGTATGTAGGCAGAGCTGACTTTGAGTTTTATGACGGCAAACTGCATTTAGCGAAGTACGATCTGGTTCCTGTGAACCTAAAAGAGAAGGATGAAAACGGTGATTATCAGTTTATTCAATCTGAAATAAAGCCTGATGCAGATGTAAAAGCTACTCTCTACCCATATCAACAACAAGGGCAAGATCTCCTCGATGTCATCATCTCAAAGACAGATGCAAAACTGGAAGGTGATCGTGATGTTGTTCGTTCAGAACAAACTAATCTTGGTCACTTGTTAGGAGAAGCATACCGCACTTATGAATTGGTGAATGCTGACTTTGGTGTAATGAACTCTGGTGGTGTCCGTGACTCAATTGCGGCAGGAGACATTGCTTATCGTGATGTACTGACGGTTCAACCTTTCGGGAACTTCGTGACTAAAGCAACGATGACAGGTGCTGAAGTAAAAGCGTATTTGGACGTTGTTGCGACGAAGACTGCAGGATCCGGCGCTTATGCCCAACTCGACAATATCAGCTTAACGGTTGACTGCGATTTGAGTGATGTGACCATTCGAGACATCAATGGCAAAGGTTTTGATTTAGCAGACACTTACACGTTCTCCGTGATCAGTTTCAGTGCGGCTGGTGGTGATGACTACCCAGTAATTGACGTTGAATCGACACAGTTAACGGATGCCTCGGTACTGCGCGAATTCTTTGTTAAGAACCCTGATGTCACTGCAGCGAATTACGCACCAGCGGATGGTGATCTAATCTACATGAGTAAAGGTTTAGAAGTAAAAGGCTGCCCTGCGAACTAATTTATAATTCGTAAACAAAAGCGCCAAAGAAAATAGCCAGCGAATCGCTGGCTATTTTTGTATCAGAAATTTGTTGTTCTGAGCTGAAACAAACAGTGCCTTATAAGCTTGCTCAATCCCTTCAATCAACATCTGCATACCGATTACCGCGAGTATCAACCCCATCATTCGAGTAATCACGTTCAGTGCGCTTGGTCCAACGGCTTTAACGAAGCGCTCGCCAAATACAAACAATACGTAGGTTAAGGCGCATAGTAGGCCAAAGGCGACGATGGTTTCGTAGATGCCTTCGGTGCTGGCAAAGTTCATCGCGGTGGCAATGGTGCCCGGTCCGGCTAATATTGGCATTGCCAGTGGCGAGACGGCGATACTGAGCGCCGCATCTTGTTGAGCGTCTGAGTTGACCTTCTCTTTTGCTTTAGAGTGTGTTGAGTCACCTTGCAGCATATGAAAGCCAATCAAGAACACGAGGATCCCGCCGGTGATACGAAGCGCGTAAAGCGTGATATCAAAGAGGTCGAAGATGAGTTTACCCGAGACAGCAAAGGTGCTGACGATGATGAAGGCGATGAACACTGAGCGGAAAGCGATAGACTTGACCGTTTCCCTATCATTATCACCTGTTAATCAAAGAAAGATCGGTGTGTTGGCGATAGGGTTCATGATGGCAAAAAAGCCCATGAACACGGTAATGGTATGAATGATGAGCTCTTTCATATTATTCCTTTGAAAATATGTAGTTAAATACGACAGCAGAATGTATTTAATCTTAGATACAAATAATTATTAGAAATAGATAGTAGAGCAAGTGTGAATAAAAAACAGCCAGCATAAGGCTGGCTGTTTGGTTTTAGTGATAGGTGTAGAGTTTTAGTCGTCCGTTATTGCTTGATTCTCAACTAACAGACTCTACATAACAGGCAGATTGTGGGACTCACTTTGTCGTTATGCGTGTTGAGATTCACTCACTGCCACAGCCAATGCAACCGTCGCTCCGACCATTGGGTTGTTGCCCATGCCGATGAAGCCCATCATCGCCACGTGAGCAGGAACTGAAGAGCTACCTGCGAACTGAGCATCAGCGTGCATTCTGCCCATGGTATCGGTCATGCCGTAAGACGCTGGGCCTGCTGCTACGTTATCTGGGTGCAATGTTCGACCTGTACCGCCACCTGAAGCAACTGAGAAGTATGGCAAACCTTGGCGAGTGCGTTCTGCTTTGTAGATACCCGCTACTGGGTGTTGGAAGCGTGTTGGGTTGGTTGAGTTACCCGTGATACTCACATCCACTTCTTCTCTGTGCATGATCGCTACACCTTCACGTACATCATCAGCGCCGTAACACAAGATCTCGCCACGAGGGCCTTGTGAGAAGCGGCGACGTTCTGTTTCAACTAGCTCACCCGTTTGGTAATCAAATTGAGTGCGAACATAAGTAAAGCCATTGATGCGAGAGATTAGGTAAGCGGCATCTTTACCTAGACCGTTCAAGATAACTTTCAATGGTGTTTTGCGTGATTTGTTCACGTTCAGTGCAATCTTGATCGCACCTTCTGCAGCAGCAAAAGACTCATGGCCTGCAAGGAAAGCAAAGCAGTGGCTCTCTTCATTGAGAAGGCGAGCAGCCAGTGCGCCATGGCCGATACCGACTTGGCGTTGCTCCGCAACACTGCCGGGTTTTGTGAATGCTTGAAGGCCTTCACCAATGATATTCGCTGCTTGTTCTGCGTTGTTCGCTTTACGGAACAGAGCCAATGCTGCACCAAGAGTGTAAGCGTCAGCTGCGCTTTCAAATGCGATAGGTTGAGTGTCCATCACTAATGCTTTTGGATCGACATTGTGTGATAAACAGTATTGGTTTGCTTGCTCCAACGAGTCGAAGTTCATTTCTGCCAATACGCGAGTTACTGATTCATTAAATTGAGTGTTCATCATATCTTTCCTCTTTTATTGGCAAAAATTATTGTTGGCGTGGGTTAATGGTGGTCACGGCTTCGTCGAAGCGACCATAAGTCCCTGTCGCAAGGTCAGCAGCTTCATTCGCTGGTACGCCTTGGTTAATCGCCTTCATCATTTTGCCGAGGTTGAGATATTCATAGCCAATCACTTCGCTGTGATCATCAAGTGCAAGCTTAGTTACGTAACCTTCTGCAAGTTCTAGGTAACGAACGCCTTTCGCTGAGGTTGAATAACTGGTGCCGACTTGGCTACGCTGTGTTTGACCTAAGTCTTCCAATGCTGCGCCGATTTCTAGGCCACCTTCAGAGAAAGCAGACTGAGTTCGACCGTAAACAAACTGCAGGAAGATTTCGCGCATCGCTACGTTGATAACGTCACATACTAAGTCAGTATTCAGCGCTTCTAGAATGGTTTTTCCGGTGAGGATTTCCGCAGCCATCGCGGCAGATTGAGTCATACCTGAACAACCAATCGTTTCGATTAATGCTTCTTCGATGATGCCGTTTTTTACGTTAAGAGTCAGTTTTGCAGCACCTTGTTGTGGTGCACAAGTGCCAACACCGTGGCTTAAGCCAGAAATAGCGATGACATCTTTTGGGCTAACCATTGCGCCTTCAACTGGAATTGGAGCTGAATTGTGAAGATCACCCCTTTGAATAGGGCACATTGATTGAATTTCTGAAGAGTAGTGCATAATGTTTTCTCACTTATAGAGCCATTTAAGGCCTAGGGCGTTGAGAAAACAGGACGTGTTGGAAGAGGTGCGGCTAATTCACTACAGATCTTGAGTATCGATAATCCAAAGGTGTCATGGAACTTGGTCTTAATAGACTAAGTCCATTTCAAAATGGAGGAATAGCGATACGTCCAACAGTATTACCTGTTTTCGATTCTGTAGGAGTCATTAGCACTGTTCGGAAAGAACGGGCGGTTGAAGCAAAAGCTTAGGTGGAACCCCATCACCTGATGGCTATAGATTAGATCTTCCTCACACTTTCATGCAAGCGAATGTTTAGAGCGATTTCGACTATAAACAAGCTTCATTATATTTCGATAAGTATAAAAAAACGCCAATAACGAACTCTGATTAGAGGCGTCATTGACGTTTTTTAGAAAGGTATCAGCTAGTTAAGCTGCATCTTCTTCTGCGTCTTCAACAGCTTCAAGCTTCTTAGCTTTTTTCGGAGCTGGCTTACGCTTAGCACCTAATGCGTAAAGAACTTCTTCTTTGTTCTTCGCTAGGTACATTGCAAGTTCTTCTTGCTTGCCTTCATCTTCAACTAAATCGCTTTTGCCTAACAGTTCAAAAAGCTCATCAGCCATATCCAGCATTTTGTCGTATGCGTCAGCTTCGGCTTTAGAGGTAAAAGTCATTTTCTCTTCTCCGTTGCGTTCCACCACGTACTTGACGATAACAGCCATGGTTAATCCTCTAAGTTTGATAAATTTTACTGGCTTTTTATACAGTTTCTGATGTTAAAAGTCCAGTTGGAGCCCGTACTATGCGGCCTCAATCTTGATGTGCCGCCCAGTCTTCACAATAACTCATGAAAGATTTCAGCAGTGGGCTTTGATATTTGTCTTTATGGACCAGCATCCAGAATCGGCGTTTCATATCAAGTGGCACATTAAGCGCTTTTACTCGGCCTGAATCGATCGCTCGCTGAGCAGCTAAACGGGACAAACAGGCAAAGCCAAGACCGGCAGAAACAGAGTTGATGATCGCTTCAGTGGTGTTGAGTTCAAAAGATTCATACCAATGTTCGATGCGCGGTGCGACGGCACGAAGGAAAAACTCGCGAGTCCCTGAGCCTGATTCACGTAAAATCCAATGGCTGTCTTCCAAATCGCTTAAAATCACTTTTTCTTTGGCAACGAGAGGATGTTGATTACTAACAATAATACACATTTCATCGCTGCTAAACTGACTCGAAATGAGTTCAGGGTGTAATGTTTTTCCTTCAATTAGCGCGATATCAAGTTCATAATCCACCAACTTTTGGCAGATCAGGGCACTGTTTGAAATGAACAAGCTTTGATCCTGATGTTGAGTTCGTTCGCGAAAGCCTGACAAAATAAACGGTGCGACCTGATTACCAATCGTGTCACTCGCGCCGACCTTTAGATTGCCACTTAAAGGCTGATCATCACGGAACAAAACATCAATACCAGCAGCACGATGTAATATTTCATCCGCCAATGGAAGTAACTTATGTCCCTCTTGGTTGAGAATTAATCGGTTGTTGACCCGGTCAAATAGAGAGTGGCCGAGTTGTTTCTCCATTTCGCCTAGTGCCATGCTGACCGCAGCTTTAGACAGAAACAGAGCCTCAGAGGCAGCAGTCAATGTCGAGTGCTGAGTAATAGTGACGAACACTTTGAGCTGTTTTATTGAAATATTAGCCATCAGATTCCTAGTTTTACTCTGCTGGTGAAAATGGATTCTGTTCAGTATTGATGAACACTTGTTATATATAATTGGATATTGTTTAACGAAGCGCAAGCGTATTATGGCTTCAACAAGCTGATGAGTTCACAAGTTTAGTGAATTAGGTTTAAGAGAGGCTGACATGATTCAACGTATTAAATATAGATTAACAGGAGCTCCAACACCCATGGCAGGGTTAGCACTCGCAATTGCAAGCTTAGGCTGGTGTTGGGATGGTGTTCTAGTCGCACAAGGTATCTTACACACACCGGGTTTGGTGCAGTGGATCAGTGCTGGCATTGCGGCGGTATTACTTCTTGTTTTAGCTGTGAAATTTTTGATTCATGGTCACCTATTGCGTGAAGATCTTGCTCACCCTGTTGTCGGCAGTGTGGTACCAACATTTGCAATGGGGTGCATGGTGGTGTCAGCGTCTTTGGCGCCAATCTCTCAATTCTTACAAGAAGCTATGTGGTTGGCTTCTGTGGCTTTGCATGTTGTGTTTCTAATGAGCTTTTTGTACCACAGAGCTAAAAACTTTGAGATTCACCACATGGTGCCAAGCTGGTTTGTGCCACCGATCGGTATTATCGTCGCTGACGTCTCTTTCTCAGGTAATCCAGTTTTAGAGCCAGTAGCTAATGCGACTTTGGTATTCGGCTTATTGGTTTACGCAGTAATGCTACCAATCATGGTTTACCGTTTGATCTTCTCTCACGAAGTGCCAGATGCTGCAAAACCAACGATTGCGATTATGGCAGCACCGGCAAGCCTATCTTTGGCGGGTTACTTAACCGTTACTGCTAACCCTTCACCTGTGATCATTGGTTTACTATTTGGTATTGCAGTGTTGATGACGTTCATTATCTATATGGCGTTTTTCAAACTACTTCGTCTTCCATTTAGCCCTGGTTATGCAGCGTTTACCTTCCCAATCGTGATTGGTGCAACAGCGTTATTTAAATTGGCTGCGTGGATGCAAGCACAAGGTATTGAAGCGCATTACATTAACCAAGTGTTTAACCTAGCTTATTTAGAGCTGATTGTTGCGACGTTGGTGGTAGGTTATGTGGCGGTTCGTTACTACATGAACTACAAACCTCACCGTGTTTTAAGTGCGGTAGCGGGCAGATTGTAAAGGGCAATAGTTCAAAAGATAAACGGAGCTTAAGTTTTCAGTATTTCATAAGCTTATATTCCTAATCCAAACTCGGCACTTATGCTAATCTGGCTTTATATTGTGGCAAGATTAGCGTGAGTGCACTTTGTTTACTGTTTACCATTCCAATAAAGTCGATACTTTAAAAATCCTTCTCGTTCATTTAATCAAAAGTGATCCTTTAGCCAACCCTTTCGAAAAAGAGCAGATCTTGGTTCAGAGCCCAGGTATGTCTCAATGGCTTAAGATGGAACTCGCCAAAGAGTTTGGTGTAGCAGCAAATATAGACTTTCCTCTTCCAGCAACCTTCATTTGGGATATGTTTACCCAAGTGCTTCCTGATGTACCTAAACGCAGTGCTTTTAACAAGGAAGCGATGACGTGGAAGCTGATGAGTTTGCTACCCGCTAAGCTTGACCACCCTGATTTCTTACCCTTACAACGCTATCTTGAAAACGACGAAGATGATTCGAAGCTGTATCAATTGGCTGAGAAGATTGCCGATATCTTCGATGGATACTTGGTATATCGTCCTGAGTGGATGGCGATGTGGGAAGCGGGCGAGCCCGTTACAGAATTGATTGATGGTGAAGGGCAGCAAGAACACCCTTGGCAGCCAATTTTGTGGAAGGCACTCTACGAGCAAACCCTGTCTCAAGGCCAATCGAAATATCACCGTGGTAACCTGTACCACGACTTCATTGAAGCGCTAGCCAACCAACAAGGTCAGCTACAACGCTTGCCGAAACGTCTGTTTGTGTTTGGTATATCGTCGCTGCCTCCTCGTTACATGGATGCCTTGAAAGCGCTGGGTGAGCAGATTGATGTTCACCTGATGTTTACCAACCCTTGCCAACATTACTGGGGCGATATTCGTGACCGTAAATACTTGGCTAGAGTGGAAGCGCAACGTCGTAAGCAGTTTGCTCTGATTGATGGCTTGCCTCAGCTAGAAGGCGAAGTCTCACCATTGAAAGACGGTATTGAAGCCAACGTTGAAGACGAACTGCATACTAGCCAAGCGGTAGGCAATAGCTTACTCGCATCTATGGGTAAGTTAGGTAGAGATAACCTGTTCTTGCTATCTCAATCAGACAGCGAAGAGCATGAGTTCTTTATTGATGTAGAGAGAGATAACCTGCTGCATCAACTGCAAGCCGACATTCTCCAGTTAGAAGAACACCAAGATGATCACATCTTAGACTCCAGCAACCACAAACAAGTGGTTGAGCTGGGTGATCGCTCATTGACGGTACATGCTTGTCACAGCCCAATGCGTGAGGTTGAAGTTCTTCATGATCAGCTGTTAGCAATGTTTGACGCTGACCCGACATTAAAGCCACGCGACATTATCGTGATGGTGGCAGACATCAATGCTTACAGCCCTGCGATTCAGGCGGTATTTGGTAATGCTCCGGGTGAGCGTTATATCCCTTACTCGATCTCGGATCGAACGGCAGACCAAGAGAGCCCGATTCTGACCGCGTTCATGCAGTTGGTCGCGCTACCGAATACGCGTTGTTTAGCGTCTGAGTTGTTAGAGCTACTAGAAATCCCAGCGATGATGGCACGCTTTGGCATTGATGAATTTCAATTCGAGCAAGCTAAGCAGTGGGTTGAAGAAGCAGGCATCCGTTGGGGTGTCGATTCGTCTACCGCAACTGAGTTTGATTTGCCTGCCACCGAGCAAAATACCTGGCTATTTGGTATCCAGCGAATGTTATTGGGTTATGCGATGTCGGATTCTGCGGGTCTGTTTGAAACCGAACACTCTCCAATTGCAGCTTATAACGAAGTTCAGGGCATTAACGCTGAACTTGCAGGTAAGTTAGCGCACTTTATTGACCGTATTGCCCATTACCGTCAACGCCTTACTGAGACGCAATCCATCGATATGTGGCGTGAAACCTTGCTGCAAATGATTGACGATTTCTTTGCCGTTGAGCTAGAAGGCGAGGTGGTGCTTAAGTCGATTCGTGATGCACTTTCTCAACTGAATGAACAGCTTGATGATGCCTTGTACGAACAAGAGCTATCGCCAAGCATCATTTATCAGTACTTAAACAATAAACTGTCGGGCGCGCGTATCAGTCAGCGTTTCTTAGCGGGGCAAGTGAATTTCTGTACTCTGATGCCGATGCGTTCTATCCCGTTCAAAACCGTTTGTCTATTAGGCATGAATGACGGTGTTTACCCACGCTCAATGCCGCCGGAAGGTTTTGATTTGATGAACGGACGCACTCGTCCGGGAGATCGTTCTCGTCGTGATGATGACCGTTACCTATTCTTAGAAGCGATGTTGTCGGCGCAAGAGTGTTTATACATCAGTTATGTCGGCCGCTCGATTCAAGATAATACTGAGCGAGTACCATCGGTATTGGTTTCTGAGTTGATTGAGTACTGCCACCAGAACTACTGCCTAAGTGCAGATCAAGCGTTACCAAGTGATGATTCTGGTATCAAACTGACTCAAGCAATCAGCTTTGAACACACCATGACACCATTTAGCCCAGCAGCCTTTACGCAAGGTGATGCAGGTCATGTATTGAGCTACGCCAAAGAATGGCTTCCTGCGGCAAATCGTTCTGGTGAGCGCAGTGGTGAATTCAATCGTGCATTGGATGACTATTTGTTGGGGGCAACGTACCCGTTGGAATTGGACCTGGTTGAGTTACAGCGTTTTTGGCGTTTGCCAGTGCAGTACTTCTTTAATCGCCGTCTCAAAGTGGTGTTTGAACCGCCACTTCCTGTAATGGAAGACGATGAGCCATTCGTACTCAATGGACTAGAGAGCTTCCAGCTTAAAGATGCGCTGCTGCAAGTGTTGCTGGACCACCCAGAAGGTGCAGACGAAGCGGTGCGACTGTTTGTCTCTGAGCAAAAAGCCCAAGGTCGATTACCGGTCGGCGCCTTTGGTGACATCGAATTTGAAACCAATCGTGTTCAAGCGGAAGACTTAGCCAAAGAGATTAGATTTGTGAGCGGATCACCGCAGCAAGATCTCGAAGTGAATATCGAGTTTGACGTGTTAGGCGAAGGTAAGCCTGTTCGCTTGATGGGGTGGTTAACTCAAAACTATCAATCAGGTCTAGTGCGTTTCCGTAGCGGCAAAATACGCTCTCAAGATTACTTGGCTGCGTGGATTGATCATCTATCCTGCGCTGTTATGGGACACGGAAAAACGACCCATATTATTGGCTATGACAGAAAAGAGGGCGTGGTTCACCAAACGCTACAACCTATCGGCGATGCGCAGCAAGCGAAGAGTATATTAGCTGAGTTAGTACGACTGTTTTATCAAGGTATGACTGCACCATTGCCATACTTCCCGAAAACGGCATTAGCTGGTGTTGAAGCGGGCTTTAGCCGTGGTAAGTGGGTCGATGATGAAGAAAAGTCACTCAAGAAAATGGCCGATACCTTTAATGACAGCTTCGCCTTCACGGGCGAGGGTAGAGATACCTACATCTCACGAATCTGGTCTAAATGGGACGATGAATTGGCTACTGAGTCGCGTATGTATTCAACGCTTGTGCTACAGGCGGCAAGGTTGGCTACTGCCGATCTGGAAGATCAGGAGTAGGTGGCTGTGATCGACAAGATCAATAGCGAGTGCGCTGAATTAATGAAAGACAAAAGAGAGTCGCTGGTAAGCGTTTGGTACGCTTGCTTTCAAGATGAAGGGAATCAAGGTGAATAGAAGCAAGGTACAGGAAATAAAGTGGCCGCCAGTAAATCATTATTAGTGTAGGGCGTTCGCTGTACGGCCACAGGTCAGAGGGACCATTATTCTGTGGTTCAAAGTAACGCCGTAAAGTACAAAACTCGTACGCGCTCCTGAACTCGTGGGCGCATAGTAGCGAGGCGATCCGAATTGATCCGTGAGAGAGATCGCACTAACTATTAACAAATCAGCGTAGGACGTAAATTGAATGACGTTTTCCACGCTAGGTCACATTTGTAACAACATATTTATCAGAAGGCAGTAAGGCATGACGACCACAAGCAGTGTTCAGGTAATTGCTCCACAGACACTCAATACCATGACGTTTCCACTTCATGGCGCGCGTTTAATTGAAGCATCGGCGGGTACTGGTAAAACATTTACTATCGCTGGCTTGTACTTACGCTTACTGCTCGGACACGGCACGGCAGCACCAACAGGAGAGCTTACAGAAGCTACCCGACATCATGAGCCACTTACCGTAGATCAAATTCTGGTCGTGACTTTTACCGAAGCGGCAACCGCAGAGCTGCGAGATCGTATCCGTGCACGAATCCATGATGCACGCATTGCGTTTGCTCGCGGGCAAAGTGATGACCCAGTGATTGCGCCTCTGTTGCAAGAGATCGAAGACCACGCAGGCGCTGCGAAAACACTGCTCAATGCCGAAAGGCAAATGGATGAAGCGGCGGTCTACACCATTCACGGCTTCTGTCAGCGTATGTTGACTCAAAATGCCTTCGAGTCTGGAAGCCGCTTTGATAATGAATTTGTGACCGATGAAAGTCACCTAAAAGCGCAAGTGGTTGCTGACTACTGGCGTAAGCAGTTTTACCCGCTGCCGACTCAACTGGCTGGTGAGGTTCGTAATATTTGGGGTTCACCGGCTGCGTTATTAGCAGACGTAAATCGTTATCTGACAGGATCTCCGCTGAAATTGACGGTAGATGCGATGTCGGGCGACCTGCAAACTCTGCACAACCAAAACCTAGATAAAGTGAAGCAACTTAAAGCGCTATGGTGTGAATCCGAAGCGGACTTTTTGGCTTTGATCTCTGCTTCGGATGTGAACAAACGTAGCTACACCAAGAAGTCTCTGCCGACATGGTTAGAAGCGGTGACAGCATGGGCGCAGAGCGACACTCATGATTATCAATATCCAGATAAGTTAGAGAAGTTCTCGCAAGCCACTCTCATTGAAAAAACACCGAAAGGCACTGCACCTCAGCATGCAGTTTTCGGAGCGATTGAGGATTTCTTAAATCACCCAGCTGATTTGAAAGCTCCGTTATTGGCGCATGCGATTACTCATTGTCGAACTATGCTCGCCAAGGCGAAACAGCAAAAGCAGTGGTTGTCGTTTGATGACCTACTGACCCAGTTATCTGCGTCGATCGATGTCGATGAGCAGTCACTGCTGGTGGAAAGGATTCGCACGCTCTACCCGGTGGCGATGATCGATGAATTTCAGGATACCGACCCACTGCAATACAGTATTTTTAGCCGAATCTATCTTGATAATCCGCAGTGCGGCTTGTTTATGATCGGTGACCCAAAGCAGGCGATTTATGGCTTCCGTGGCGCAGATATCTTTACCTATATCAAGGCGAGAAACCAAGTTAGTGCTCACTACACCTTAGGCACTAACTGGCGCTCAAGTGCCGATATGGTCAGTGCAGTAAACCAAGTGTTTATGAATTCGGACAGCCCGTTTATCTACGATCAAGACATTCCATTTTTGCCCGTTGCTGCCAGTCCATCAGCCGACAAACGCCAATGGGTGATGAACGGAGAAACTCAGCACGCACTTACCTTTTGGCTGCAAGAGGCTGAAGATAAGCCATTGCCGAAAGGTGAATATCACAAGGCAATGGCAGAAGCGACAGCGAGTCAAATTCAAACTATTCTGACCGCTTCTCAAAATCAACAAGCCTATTTTGATAACGGCAAAAAACAACATGCCGTGAATGCGGGTGATATTGCTGTTTTGGTTCGAACCGGTAGTGAAGGTCGTCTGATTAAGAACGCGTTGTCGGAACAAGGCATTGCGAGCGTGTATTTATCCAACCGAGACAGTGTGTTCACCAGCTTGGTCGCACAAGATATTCAACGTTTGTTGCAGGCGGTGCTGACACCTGAAAATGACCGAGCATTACGCGCCAGTTTAGCGTCGGAGTTGTTTGCTCTGGATGCCGCATCATTGGATGAACTCAACAACGATGAAGTGGTGTGGGAAAACGTCGTTAACGAGTTTAGAGAATATCGTAAGTTGTGGCTTCAGCGCGGCGTGTTGCCAATGCTTCGCAGCGTGATCAGTAAACGACATCTCGCGGAACGCTTACTGGAAGAAGAAAATGGTGAGCGCTCACTCACTGATTTAATGCACATTGGCGAATTGTTGCAACAAGCAAGACAAGAACTCGACAGTGACTATGGCTTGTTGCGTTGGCTGGCTGAAGCAATCTCAGATGCACAAAATGGTTTAGGTGGCAGTGACGACGACATTCAACGCCTTGAATCAGAAAGAAACTTGGTTCAAATCGTTACCATTCATAAATCGAAAGGCTTGGAATATGACTTAGTATTTTTGCCGTTCGTTGCAAGCTATCGTGAAGCGAGTGAAGGTAAGTTCTACGACCATGATTCAGACACCACAGTACTCGATATTACTGGCAGCGACAGTGCCTTAGCGCAAGCCGATAAAGAACGACTAGCGGAAGATTTGCGCCTGGTTTATGTAGCGCTGACTCGTGCTGTTTATGGATGTTTTATTGGCATGGCACCGCTACGTAAAGGGCGTTCAACCAAAGAGCCGACCGGCGTGCACTTGAGTGCCATGGGCTATTTGGTTCAAAACGGACAAGAGCAAGGCATCGCCGAGTTGCATCAAGCTCTATCGGCTATTGAGGGTAAGAATTCCAGTGTGCTGTTAGCAGAAACACCTACCGCTCACGAACAAATTTTTGTGCAAACAGAGCAAGTGAGTGACGACTTACAGGCCAGTGAACTTAAGGCTTCAATTGACCGAGCTTGGCGTATCACCAGTTACTCGGGGCTTGTCAAACAGGGCAGTCACGGTGCGAGTCATGACGCGACCATTGAGGTGTCTGGTTTTGATATTGACTCGGCTGATGAGCAGGATGAGTCTGAGTTGATTGAGCCTGAACGCTCTATCTTTACGTTCCCTCGTGGTGCTCGCCCAGGTACTTTCTTACACACCTTGTTTGAGGAGGTTGAATTTACCGAGCCAGCAACCAGTGAACATAACACGCAAGTAATCACTCACTTATTAGAATCAGAGCAATATGAATTAGAGTGGCTACCTGTGCTTCAGCAACTGGTCGATACAGTGCTGAACACCGCATTAGACGGCAAGAACTTAAAGCTAAGCGAGAAAGACTCGACGCAACGTTTAGTTGAGATGGAATTCTTACTGCCGATCGAAGTATTGGCTGCATCTGAACTGAATCAAACCATTCAATATCACGATCCATTGTCAGCCAAAGCGGGCGATCTAGGTTTCCAAACCGTGCAAGGTATGTTGAAAGGCTTCATCGATTTGGTGTTTGAGCACCAAGGTAAATACTATGTACTCGACTGGAAATCGAATCACTTAGGAGATGATGTTGCTGTCTACCATGGCGAGGCATTGAAATCGGCGATGGCCGACCATCGCTATGATTTGCAATATCAAATCTATGCATTGGCGTTGCACCGTTTCTTACGCAGCCGCGTTGCCAATTACAGCTACGAACAACATTTTGGTGGCGTGTACTACTTGTTCTTACGAGGAATGGACGGCCAATCTCAGCAAGGTATTTTCTCGGCCAAACCAACACTGGCTTTACTTGATGAAATGGATCAATTGATTGACGGTAAAGTGATAGACAGACGTTCGGCACAATTGAATGACGATGAAACTGGACAGATGGGGCTTTTATAATGACAACAACGACCACTAATACCGGCATAGATACTGCGAACACAGCAAAGCCAGTTTCACTTATTCCTGAGCAACTGATGGATGTACTCCAGTTTCTTGCGGATAAGGGTTCTATTCGTCAGTTGGATTATCAATTTGCCCGTTTTCTTGCTCAGCAAGCCACGAGCTACCCTCAAGAGATCGGCTTTCTCGCGGGGGTAGTGAGCCATGAATTAGGCAAAGGACACATTTGTACTCAGCTTATACAGCAGCATACGACAGGCCCTGAACTAGCGGCAGATCTTGCTCAGTTACTTGGGTTATACGGTGAAACTGCACTGCAATTGAACCAAAAACTGTTGGGTATTGATTGGGTGGCTGTGCTTCAATCATCAAACTTAGTGGGAACGACCAACGATTGTGTTAAGCCTCTAATGTTCGATGGGCAGCGTGTCTATTTACAGCGTTATTGGAACTACGAAGTTGTGTTGGCTGAGACCTTAAACCGTTTAAGTAAGCCGGTAGAGTTCAATACTGAGCAGAAAAAAGCGCTGACTGAAACGCTCAATCTGCTTTTTGCACGTAGCTATCATTTTCTGTTTAACGCCTTAGCCAAGGCTGAAGCAAGCCAACAAACGTCTCAGGTATTACGCCAACAATTGGTGTGTGACCATCTTGATATTGTGAATGAGCAGGCTTTAGATTGGGGATCAATCGACCAAGCGATTGTTCAAGCCAAGCAAGTGACAGATTTAGATGCGCTGGATAGCCTCGTGCCGTTATCTGTCTGTTTGAACTGGCAAAAGGTCGCGGCAGCGGTAGCGTTGAGTCGTCGTTTTGCGGTGATTTCTGGTGGGCCGGGTACTGGTAAAACAACCACGGTAACCAAATTACTGTCGGCGATGGTCGAGCAATCTCTCAGCCAAGGTAAAACACCAACGATTAAGCTAGTGGCACCAACGGGTAAAGCGGCGGCGCGTTTAACCGAGTCGATCGGTAAAGCAATTGAACAGCTGCCATTAGCGCCTGAAGTGAAAGCCAACATACCGACCGAATCGAGCACCTTACACAGATTACTCGGCGCGATTCCTAACCGTGCTGAGTTTAGGCATAACCGACGCAATCCACTCCACCTTGATATCTTGGTAGTGGATGAAGCTTCAATGGTTGATCTGTCGATGATGTATAAGCTGGTGGATGCACTTCCTGAGCACGCAAGGCTCATCTTATTGGGTGATAAAGACCAACTCGCTTCAGTAGAGGCAGGTGCTGTGCTCGGTGATATCTGTTCATTCAACTCTGCAGGGTACAGCACAGCGCAAGGCAATTTGATTGCAGAGATGACAGGTTTTGATGCGATAGCTAAACCAAGACAAGACAAAGCTGGAGCGGTGAATCCGCCTGCGATTGCGGATAGCTTGTGTATGCTGCAGAAGAGTTATCGTTTCGATGCGCGCTCCGGTATCGGTCAGCTGGCAAAAGCAATCAATAATGGTTCTGCGAATCAAGTAGACCAAGTGTTTGCCAAAGGTTTTGGCGATATCGAAAACCACCCTCTGTCGAGTGACAGCTATAACCTGATGCTGCGTACTTTGGTTAACGAGTATGGTGCGTACCTCAATAGAATGAATGTGCCGTTGGAAGAGTTAGAAACTCAAGAAGCGAGAGCGAAATCGGTACTCGATTTGTTCAGCCAATGCCGACTGTTGTGTTCCATTCGTGAAGGGGATTTTGGTGTTAAAGGCCTCAACCACAGAATTGAAAGAGCACTGGCCGCAAGGCGTTTGGTGAGCCCTCATAATGATGAGCTGTGGTATCACGGACGTCCTGTTATGGTGACGCGAAATGATCATGGCTTGGGTTTGTACAATGGTGATATTGGTATCTGTATGCTTGAGGCGGGTTCTAGTCAACCTGACTTAACCCCTCGTTTGAAGGTCTATTTTGAGTTGCCCGATGGCAGCGTAAAAGCTGTGCTACCAAGCCGAGTGCCCGATCATGAAACGGCTTATGCAATGACAATACACAAATCTCAGGGTAGTGAATTTGATCTGACCTTAATGATCTTGCCGCCAGATTTCAGCCCTATTTTAACGCGGGAGCTTATCTATACAGGTATTACACGTGCGAAGAAACGACTGATGATGTTCAGCGATACAAATGTGTTGAAGCGTGGGATTAAGGTGAAAACAGAGCGAGTGAGTGGTTTAGGCAGTCGCTTAACGAATTAGTCGTTATGGACGGCTAGAGAAGGTTTTGAACTTAGGGCTAGATAAACACAAAGCAACCATCCTTGGTTGCTTTGAGCGTTATTAGGAATCAGAGCCTAAAAACGCTCGAGTAAACGATATGTGGTTTATCTTGTACTTTGCTTGGCAATTCAAAATAAACTCTTTTAGATTCTCGCTAACAGGGAACACGCAGTGTACGTCTAGCCCTTCTAAGAATTGGTTATCAGCCATATCCCAAAAACTTTGCAGCGAGTTACAAACAATGGTTCTCATATCAATATTGCTCTTTTTGCTGTTTATATTAACGAGCAGAGCTAATGTTAGCGTGCTGGCCGTCAACGGGTATAGCAATCCGTGCAGTGACCACTTCAATGAGTTCGACATGACTATCGAGATGGCAATTCCAATAAAAACATTTGTTAAGATTATTAAAGCGTCTAAATTCTATACAATTATACGTATGAGTGAAAGTGCATAGTTAATAAATCTCATATAGAAAACGATTACATTTGCAATTATTTTTCTGTCGAAGTGAGATTGTGCTCCAAAACTTTATTTATACGTTGAGCGCCAAGATCTTTGAGTTTCTCTGATAGTTGTATAACCCTTGTTTTTCCATCGGTAATTCATCAACCGCTATCTCGTAAAAACCCTGTTCACGGAACCAGTGAAGGCTGTGCGTAGTAAGGACAAAAATCTGGTCGATATCACGAGATTTTGATTGGTGACGCATGTAATCCAGCAACAATTGCCCACGGTTTCCATCTCGATAGTCAGGGTGAATCGCCACACACGCCATCTCTGCCATGTGATCTTCCGGATACGCATATAGTGCAGCGCAACCAATAATCAGTCCGTCTTTTTCGATAATCGTAAAGCGGTGAATCTCTTGTTCCAATTGTTCTCTTGAGCGACGAACGAGAATGCCTTGTTCTTCCAAAGGACGAATAAGGTCAAATATGCCACCAATATCGTCAATCTGAGCTTGTCTTACTTGCTCGGCACTAGCCATGACCACTTGGGTTCCAATACCGTCAAAAGAGAACAACTCTTGGATTAATGCGCCATCTACCTTGTAGCTGATTAGATGACAACGAGGCACACCAGCTCGACAAGCGGAGATCGCTCCTTTCAAGAAGCGCAGTGTTCCTGTGCTCATGTCTTCGGCAGGATTTTGAGATTCCGTTAATCGTTCTAGAATTTGCTTGGCATCTTTAGGGAAGAGTTCGGCGAGCACGTTACCGCGTTCATCTGTTACCCCTTGTTCGGAGCAGAAGCCAATCAGCTTGTCGGCCTTTAGACGAATAGCAACTTGGGTAGCGACCTCTTCAGAAAGTAGGTTAAAGCTTTCGCCTGTCACGGAGCTGGCAATAGGGCCAAGCAGTACAATTGAACCTTGGTCAAGCGTGCGATTGATCCCTTCGATATCGATTCGACGAATACGCCCGCTGTGGCAATAATCCGTACCGTCATCCACGCCAAGCGGTTGAGCCGTAATGAAGTTACCACTCATAACATTGAGTTGAGTGCCTGCCATCGGCGTGTTGTTTAAGCTCATTGAGAGGCGTGCGGTGATGGCAAGTTGAAGCTGTCCAGCAGCCTGCATAGCGACGCCCAAAGAATATTCATCAGTGACCCTAATATTCTTGTGATAAGGCGTATGGCAATCTTGCTTGGCGAGCAATTGGTTGATCTGCGGTCTTGCCCCGTGAACGAGAACAATCTTTACTCCAAGGCTGTGGAGCAAGGCTATATCACTAATAATGTTACCAAAGTTCCTGTCGGCAACGGCTTCGCCTCCCAGCATAATGACCATGGTTTTGCCACGGTGAGCATTTACGTAAGGGGTTGATTGTCTGAAACCTTTTACTAGCGCTGTACTTCTTAATTTCACAGAACAAGTCCATTTTGTTTATTTATTCGATAATTTAGCATTTAAATTCAAATGTAAACAACACCTTTTTGGAATAAAGCGCAAACTATTCTTATCTAGGCTTCAATATATAAACTGTCTCAGTGTAGAATGCGCATAGCATCCTTATGAGTAGTCACCGAATGCAACAAGCTCCAGCAACAAAGAACAAAATCGATGAGATAACCAAAGGTCTCTACAGCGAAGCTGATCAGCGCAATCAATCTAAGTTGAAGCGTAAGATCATTGAACGTTGTTTAATGGTTCTAGCCTTAGTGGGTTCGTTTGCGGTGGTTTCTTTGTTCGGCGATGTGCTTTCCCGAGTGCAAAATGCGGCGACGCCCGACAATCTGATATACGGCACTTGGATAGAGCAAGATGTTGCACATTATGCGACCGATGAGTTTGTTCTGAATGCTAATGGTGTGTCAGTTCGTGGGTCTGTTGTTTCGACGAGCTTTGACTTTGATGGAAACTACTTTGAATACAAGGCGGGTGATAAAACCTATCGCTTCCGCATGACCAATTCTGACAATACAGAAATGGTGCTCGATTCTGACAGTCACTACAATCCCATCTTCCGCCTTAAGGGCCATATCGATAACTCCGTCCGATAGGTTATCTTCTTGTAAACTCTTACAATCTAAGATTGTGTTATCTGACTGTTTTTGTCATCCTCGATGCATAGAATTTTTAGGATGACTCTTGTGATTAAAAAATGGCTTCCCCTTGTCGCTGCCTCTTTGTTATTTGGCTGTGCTCAACCCACTGATCTTGCTCAGCAACACCTTGATGACGAATTTCCTCGCACCTTGAATAAGGTCGATCAGGTTGAATCCAATAAACCAAGAGACTACACCGCATTTGCAGAACAAGCTGAGATGGTGGTTTCTAAATCCCCTTCGATGGCTAAAATCTATGAGCCGCTTTATCAACAACTCAATGAGTGGGCGATGTTGAGTGGAGATCCAAGCGAGCTAGCGAATTTTGGCGTTCAAACCGCTCAACTAGGTGGTGGTGATAAACAAGGCAATGTTTTGTTCACGGGCTACTTTTCTCCTGTGATGGAGCTGCGCCACGAAGCGAATGAAGAATACCGTTACCCTGTTTACGGGCTTCCTGAGTGTGGCAAAGAGTGTCCAACACGCGAAGAGATTTACAACGGCGCATTAGAAGGTCAAGGCCTTGAGTTAGGTTATTCAGCAAACCGTATCGACCCATTTATGATGGAAGTGCAGGGCAGTGGATTTGTGCACTTCGGTGATGATGACACGCTGCAGTATTTCGCCTACGCGGGTAAGAATAATAAAGCTTATGTGAGCATTGGCCGTGTTCTGATTGAACGAGGCTTAGTTCCACGCGAAAAAATGTCGCTAAAAGCAATCAAAGAGTGGGTATTGGCAAACGATCCTGAAGTAGTGAAAGAGCTGCTTGAGCAAAACCCTTCTTTCGTTTTCTTTGAAGCGAGAGACGACCTATCGGTAATGGGCAGCGCGGGCATTCCTCTATTACCGATGGCGGCGGTAGCGGGCGATCGCTCTATCTTACCTATGGGAACACCGATTCTTGCTGAGGTTCCACTACTGAATGCTGATGGTACTTGGAGCGGCGCTCATCAACTAAGACTGCTATTGGTTTTGGATACGGGCGGCGCGGTTAAGCAAAACCATTTGGACCTTTACCACGGCATGGGCCCTCGAGCGGGTACAGAAGCGGGCCATTACAAGCATTTTGGTCGTGTGTGGAAGCTCGGTTTAGATGGCAGCGCAACTGAAGCGCCTTGGGCTTTGCCTCCTGAAAAGGTTGAGTAAGCTACAATAAAATAGGGCATTGAAAGCGAATCGCTAATCCCCTAGACTTTTTATTCAAGAGTGCGTATAAAACGCACTCTTTTCTTTTTCTCAGAAATAAATTGGCGGCAACAATGCGTGAATTGACCACTCCAGCTTCAGAAAACTATGACCAACGATTTGGTGGCACCCGTCGCCTATATGGCAATAGTGAAGTCGACATACTTAGAGCAGCACACGTGTGTGTGATCGGTATTGGTGGTGTCGGTTCATGGGCGGTTGAAGCGCTTGCTCGTACTGGTTTAGGTGAGCTGACTTTGATCGATATGGATGATGTGTGTGTGACCAACATCAACCGTCAGATCCACGCAATGTCGGGTACCGTTGGTAAAAGCAAAATTGAAGTGATGGCAGAGCGCGTTAAGCTGATTAACCCTGAGTGTAAAGTTAACCTGATTGACGACTTCATCGGCCCAGACAATCAGGCTGAATACCTGTCGAAAGAGTTCGACTTTGTGTTAGATGCGATTGATAGCATGAAAGCTAAGGCTTCACTGTTGGCATATTGTCGTAGCAACAAAATTAAGGTGATCACCACTGGTGGTGCGGGTGGTCAAATCGATCCGACTCAAATCAAAGTGGCTGATCTGACGAAGACGATTCAAGATCCGCTCGCGAAGAAGCTAAAAGATACCCTTCGTCGTCATCATAATTTCCCTAAGAATCCAGCACGTAAGTTTGGTATCGATTGTGTGTTCTCAACTGAACAGCTGAAATACCCTCAAGCTGACGGCAGTGTCTGTGCTGCGAAAGCGACAGCAGAAGGTCCAAAACGTATGGATTGTGCGACGGGTTTTGGTGCGGCAACAGTTGTAACGGCGACGTTTGGTTTTGTAGCTGTTTCGCGTATCGTTGAAAAGCTGATTCAAAAGCACGCTAAGTAACGTCTTTTACTCAATTAACAATCGACTGGATATTAAAATGACCACATTCCCAAGCTCTCCATTCGGCACTGAAATTACCAGTGATGATATCGTCGCGAAGATGCAGACATTCAGCGGCTGGGAAGACCGTTATCGCCAAGTGATTCAATGGGGTAAGAAACTGCCAACGATGCCTGATGAACTGAAAAGTGAGCAGGTGATTGTCTCTGGCTGTGAAAGCCAAGTGTGGTTGGTTTCTCAAAATATCGACGGTGTTTGGCACTTTTGTGCTGATTCTGATGCTCGTATTGTGCGCGGTCTGATTGCATTAGTGATGGCTGCGTATGATGGAAAAACATCAGAGCAGGTTCAAGCGTTCGATATTGATGGTTACTTTGAACAAATCGGTCTAATTACCCACCTTAGCCCATCTCGCGGTAATGGATTAAAAGCGATTGTTGCTCAAATCCAAGAGCTAAGTGCTTAATATCTCCTTGATACACAGAAGCAAAAAGGGTTGACGTTAAACGCCAACCCTAAGTAATTTCGCTACTCCCTAAAGCATATCAACGGCTTTTTCTATCGCCGCTACGAGCTTTTCAACATCATCCATGTTGTTGTAAATACCAAATGAAATTCGAACCGTTCCTTTCACATTAAGTGCATCCATTAATGGGTGAGCACAATGATGTCCTGCACGTACTGCGATACCTTGCTGATCCAGTAGAGTCGCTATATCTTGATGGTGAACACCATCCATCACAAAAGTAATCACACTTGCGTTAGGTTGATACCCTAAAATCTGAATGTCATCCAGTTTACTGAGAGCAAGATAAGTCTCGTGTTGTAGCTGGTGGATATGATTTTCGATATCTTGTTGTGCAAAACCACTTAACCATTCTATTGCGGTGCTTAAGGCAATCGCTCCCGCCACATTTGGTGTGCCCGCTTCGAATTTGCCAGGCAGTTCTGAAAAAGTAGTGCCAGAGAAAGAGACGCGCTCAACCATTTTGCCACCGCCATGCCAAGGTGGCATCGCTTTGAGCAATTCAAGCTTGCCGTAAAGCACACCGATACCCGCAGGGGCATAGAGTTTGTGCCCAGAGAATACGTAGAAATCCGCACCTAAAGCAGCAACATCAATAGGCTCATGAACGATCCCTTGCGCGCCATCTACCACCACAATTGCATTCATCTTGTGTGCTTTCTCGATGACAGCTTCAATTGGCTGACGAGAACCCGTCACGTTGGTTATCTGAGCTAATGCAACAATCTTGGTTCGTTCATTTAAAAGTGCATCAAACGCAGTGAGGTCAAGTTCACAATCCGATGTCATCGGTACTTTAACGACTTTAGCACCGGTTTGTTCTGCAACAATTTGCCAAGGCACTATGTTGGCGTGATGTTCCATTTCACTCACTAAGATCTCATCGCCTGGCTGAAGGGTGCTTCTTGCGTAGGTTTGAGCTATTAGGTTGAGCGCCTCGGTTGCACCGCGAGTCCAGATGATCTCTTTTGAAGAGCTTGCTCCAATAAACTGAGCGACCTTATCTCTGGCTGCTTCAAACTGACTGGTCGCGTTCGCTGTTAAACTATGGCTACCGCGGTGAACATTGGCATTTTGCTTGGAGTAATACTGGCTAATGGCATCAATAACTACCTGAGGTTTTTGTGTCGTTGCCGCGCTGTCTAAGTAAATCAATGGTTGTTGATTGATGGTTTGTGATAGCGCAGGAAACTGCTCTCGGATGTGATTGATATCAAGCATCTATTCTTACCTAAAATCTTGGAAATTGGTGCCAGCGTTATGCTTAGCGGTATTGTTATTTTATCGCGACTTGTTGACCGTTGCTGACTAATCTTGATGATTCCAGCTATTTTCTTGCTCTTTGACCTGATCGAACAGTTTTTGGTTAACGGGAACTTCTATCTGATGCTTAAGCGCTGTTTTTATTAGGTGTCCAGTGATGAAGTCGATCTCTGTCTTGCGTTGGTAAAACATATCCTGCTTCATGGATGAGTTGTTCTGCGCCGTGGCTTGGATGACCTGCTTGACACTTGCTTCTAATCCGTCGAATGAACAAGCGATCTCTTCGGCCTGCATAACTAGCGTTAGCTCTTCAACGATAGAACTTAAAATACCCTCAAACCTTTGGTCTGCAAGTTCGCCGTTCTTGATTTGTTCCAACCCAGTGAGTGGGTTGATAGCACAATTGATGGCGAGTTTAGTCCATAGTGCGGATGTTATCTCTGGGTTCCAACTCACAGCGGGGAGAGCATTATCTAAGACATCAACTAAAAACGTGCACTGTTGACCCGTCTGGTTAAAAGTACCCAATTGAGTTTGCCCCAATCCAGTATGAGACACATTGTTTCGGTTGGGTTTGAATGCTGCTTGAGTTGTCGTCGCCAATACTATCGGGTGATCATCAATTTTAGTAGCAATGTTATCGACCGCACCCATTCCGTTATGCATGAACATGAGAATGGTGTCAGAGTCGAGGTATTGAAGTAACGGAGTAGTGGCTTCTTCTACTTGCCAAGCTTTGACTGTGAAGATCACTAAGTCACTCGTTGATAGCTTTTCGATATTGTTATTACTGAAGGAAAGTGAAGTTTGCTCATCAAGTGTTAGGTCAATTGAGGTTTCAGGGGAGCGACTCCACAACGAGACATTATGACCAGCTTGAAGCAATTTAATCGCCCATAAAGAGCCGATAGCTCCTGGTCCAACAATAGTGATGTTCACAGTAATACCGAGATAAGAAAGTGATGCTGCAAGGATAGCGAGGCATTAAATGAAAGCAATAAAAAATGGCACCCGAGGGTGCCATTTTGGAAACTTTCTTAGAAGTTCGATTAGAACTTGTAAGTTACTGCAACGTAGTGACCGAAGCCTGTTGATTTGAATCCATCAGTATCTTTAATACCGTAGATGTCTTTGTAACCTTTTAGGCCGTAACCAACAGCAAAACGATCTGAGTGCCAGTAGATACCATTGTACATTGCACCACCGTTACTTGCAGAAGAGTACTTGTCTTCCAGACCAAATTGGTAATCGATGTAACCTTGGTAAGAGACGAATGAACCGTTCTCGAAGAAGTAGAAAGGTTTAAACCAGTTTGCAGAAACTTGGTAACCGTTCCAATCTTTGTTGTTTGAATCGTATGTACCGTAAAGGTTTAGGCCAATTTTGCCTAACCACGGAACCATTACGTCAGAACCTAAACCAACTTTTTGAGTGTTAACGCCAGAGTTACCACCCCATTCCATAAGTGTAGATACGTAAAGCTCTTGAACTGGACCGAAAGAAAGATCTTTACCTGTAAGTCCGTCTAGAGACATACGAGGAGCGAACTTCATGAACATCTTTTCAGCACCAGCTTTATCGCTGCCTGGATCAGACGTTAGGTTGAATACGTCAACATAGCCATAAAGGTCGAAGATTCCCGAGCGGCCACCGAATTCCATCTCTAGGTAATCATGTGAAGACTCACCTGGAAGTTCGTCAATTGCAGCCATAAGGTTGAATTGCATCCATTTGTAATCGTTCTTATGGATGTCGCCGTCAGAATAATCAGCCGCCATTACTGGAGCAGATGCTGCTGCAAGTAGGCCAAGAGTTAAAAGTGATTTACGCATAATGGAACTCTCTATGTTTGAAATAAGTAACCCGCTAATCCGTGCGTGTTTATGATGTCCGAATGCCGAGCATAATAGCGATTTTGTTCTCAAATAAAAGTGAGACGGAGTGAAAATTACAATTATTAAGGTGAAGTTGATCACACTAATGATCTAAATGATGGAACTTTAATGTGGCAATGCATCTTGATGCACCTCTAATTCTATTGATTTTGTGAAACTCGATTATTTTGTGGATAAATAGGTGAAATACTGTGCTAAGCAAACGATTCTACTAATTAGAGTGACATGCATATCAAAATCAACAGTATTCATTTCTAAGCGTTTTCTCTTTGAAAATGCCCCATTCAACCCGTCTTACAATCCAGTCTTTGATCTATTTTTGACCGAAAACGGTGGGTGTTGTTGGTAGCACTCCGGCGCTAAGTGATGTGAAATTCAGAGATTATGCGAATGGTATTTATGTTGCGGCGGGGTCTTACTTTGTGACGATTACTGTAGCGGGTCAGCCGTCAGTTGTGGCTATCGACTCTGCGCCCGCAACCTTAGCTGATGGTGTGGTGTATCAAGTCGTGGCGATTGATGATTCGATGGGTACGGGTTTTAACCTAATTGTCAGTGAAACAACAGACTAGATCTGAAGACAGAACGTAGAAGAGGGTAGATCAATGCTACCCTCTTCTTATTTGTTTTCTTTGACTCTATTCTTGGTTAGTTTTGGCTTTCTCTAATAAATCCGTGAAAAAGTGACGTAACGAGTAGAGCATGATCAAACTTGGAATCACCATAAGTGCGGTCAGTATAAAGAAGGTTGACCAATCATTGAGGTAATCGACCAATTCACCACTAAATGAAGCCAGTGTTGTTCGACCGAAGTTACCCAAGGATGCGAGTAATGCATATTGGGTTGCAGAGAAGGCCTGCCCAGTTAATAACGTTAAGAAAGAGACAAAAGCTACTGTTGAAAAGGCGGTCGTGAAGTTATCGACAATAATCGTTGCCAAGAACAGTGTTTCACTTGGGCCTGCTTGAGCGATCCATGCAAACATTAGATTACTGGCTGCCATGGCAACACCGCCAATCATCAGTCCGCGTACAATGCCGAATTTTACATTGAAGACGCTGCCTACCAAAGTGAAGAATATGGTTGCGCCCCAACCAATTAACTTCGAATAGTGGCCGATCTGTTCGTTACTGAAACCTATCTCTTTATAGAAGGTGATCGACATGCGACCTAGGAAGGCTTCACCTATCTTAAATAGGAATACGAACAGCAGTAGGGTGATGGCAACTTGAACTCCGTTTCGTTTGAAGAAGTCATAAAACGGTTCTAACACGGTAACACTGAACCAAGCCACGACTTTCGAACCGACAACCTTATTGTGGCGTTGCTGAGCCTGTTCTTGCAGGGCTTCGCGTTGTGTATTTGGCTCTCCGACAAAAAGAGTAAACAGCATTAGTACGACAACGACGCCTGCCATTCCGTAATACACGCCATTCCAACCGATTGAGTCTGCGTTAATAAAGGCAAGGTAGCCTGGTAGAGAATACCCCGTCCACCAACCAATTACGGCCATTGCAGAAGCTTGCGGCAGTTTTGATGCTTCGGATTTTGGGAAGGTATCAATACGAAATGCATCAATCGCGATGTCTTGCGTGGCTGAGGCAATGGCAATAGCGAGCGCCAACATTGAAGTAAACGCCAAGTTCTCTGCGGGATTGACGCCTGCGATGAATAAGGTACCGATTAAAACAATGGATTGGCAGAAAAAGATCCAACTGCGTCGCTGGCCGAGTATTGCGTGAAGCACCGGCAGTTTTACTCGGTCTACCAATGGTGCCCATAGAAAGTTAATCGCATACACGGCAAACACACTGCCAAAGTAGCCGATGGCAGCACGCGTTAAACCTGCATCTTTTAGCCAACCAGACATATTGGATCCAATAAGAACCCATGGGAAGCCACTCGAACAGCCGAGCATAAACACCCAAAGTAGGCGTTTATCTAGGTAGCTGCGGAAAGTCTGCATCCAAGAAAGAGAGGGAGTGCCTGATGACATAGGGCGTCCTTGTGTAGAAAAACGCCCTTAAGAAATAAGGGCGTTAGATTGGATTACTTAAGAAGGGTCACTTTAGTGATGACGATTGGGTCAACTGGTATGTCTGACATGCGGCCCATTCGCTTGGTTGGAATCGTTGCCATCTTTTGAACAACATCAAAACCTTCAGTTACTTTGCCGAATACAGCGTAGCCTGGGTTGCTACCTTTTGCGTTCAAGAAGTCATTATCAGAGAAGTTAATGAAGAACTGACGAGTTGCAGAATCTGGCGCATTAGTACGAGCCATCGCGATTGTTGCTGTATCGTTCTTCAAGCCATTGCTGCCTTCATTCTTGATAGGAGCGTAAGTTGCTTGTTGATTCATCTCTTGATCGAAGCCGCCACCTTGAGCCATAAAGCCAGGAATAACACGGTGGAAGATCGTGCCTTCGTAGCTGCCGTCAGCAACGTATTTTAGGAAGTTCTCCGCACTAACCGGTGCTTGTTCTTGGTTAAGCTCAATAGTGAAGTCGCCTAATGTTGTTTCCACGTTTACTTTAGGACCAGCCCAAACGCTCACGCTCACTAGCATTAATGCGATAGAAGATAAAATACGACCCATTAGAAACGTTCCTTCATGTAAGTTTGTAGCTCTTGGTCGTTAGCGATCTCAGTAAGAACCAAGTTGATCACGTCATTAAGAACCATAGAGATGTCGTCGTTAGATGCACTCAATGCACCAGTGCGTGTTGCAGTGCCGTTGAATGTTTTAACTAGTTTGCCTTCAGGTGTTTCAGCGGTAACTTCAAGCGTTACTTTACCGTCCATTTTGTTTTCCATAATGGTGTGCTCTACGGTAACGAGTGCTTCTTGAATCTCTAAAACAATCGAGTTTTCACTGTTTACGCTCGCACGAAAACCTTGAGACTCTAACTGCTGTGCAACAGCATTTTCTAGAGAAATACGCATGTTTTGCTTAGCGTGAATTGGCTGAATGTTTGAACGGCCACTATCAACCAATGCAACATATTGAGCGGCACGAACATCTTTACTGGTTAGTGTGTATGTTTTGCCTTGTACAAGGTTGCTTGAGCTTAGTGAAGCTTCTGGCATTACATTGATCTGTTCTTGCTGAGGGGCTGAACATGCTGTCAAAGCCATAATAGAAGCAGCCAAAATCAGTTTTTTCATTCCTTTATCCTTTCTAAATTCACACCAGAAGCTCGGTATCTTAAATTCTTGTGAAGTCGTTTCTGCTTATTTATTAAAATTCGCAGGTTCTCTTGTTGCTTGTAATATCTCAAATTTTTGGTTTAGTTCAAGCGTTTCAACGTTAGCTTCACCAAATAGTCTTGCTAGTTTGACATCGTATCCGAGGTGTCGGTTGCCAATAACAATTAATTTGCCTCCATTGCTTAGAACATGCTTTGCATCACAGAACATTTGCCACGCAATGTGATCCGTAATCGCTTGTTGCTGATGGAATGGAGGATTACACATCACTAAGTAGGTGCTGTTTTTCTTGAAGCCATCTAAACAGTTGTTGGCGATGAACTGGAAGTTGCCTTCTTCACCAAGGTTATCTTTGACGTTTTGGCGCGCCGATTCCACCGCCATAAAGCTTTCATCCACACAGGTGATACGGGCTTGTGGGTTCAATTGCCCTGCTTTTACACTCAATACACCGTTGCCACAACCAAGATCGATGATATGACGTAGCTCAGGATCTTGAGGGATGTGCTCTAGCATATAGCGAGCGCCTTGATCGAGTGCTTCCCCTGAGTAAACATTTGGTAAATTTTTCAGGCGGATATCTTCACCGTCTACATCCCATTCAACAAAAGGCTCTACCGTTTGAATTGGCTGGCAGTTTGGAGATGAGAAGACTAAGCGGTGTTTTTTCTTCGCTAGTGATGTTTTGGTTTCGCCTAGGTATTTTTCGAACAGGTTAAGCGTAGAGGTGTGAATCTCTTTTACCTTGTTGACGCCGATCACTTGGCAGCCTTCAGGCAATGCTTGGCGTAGCTGACTCAATTGCCAGATTAGGTGACGATTTGTTTTTGGCAGCTGCATGATCACAAGATCGATACCGTGTGGGATATCATCCATCGTGTTCAAGAAGTTCACTCGGTTACTTTGATTGCGCTGCAAGTTTTTCAGGGCACCACGGTGAGAGATAAATGAGTCGCTCATCATAGTGACATCATGATCTTTCGAGAACCAAGCGGATAGGGCACCGAAGCTGTCGTTCATGATCAGGATGTGTTTGCCAGGTTCGAGGTTCATCTCTTCAACATGACTGATCAGGTATTCGTCGCCCGCATCCCAAGCTTGAAGGGTTTCATTTGAACGTTTCGGGAAACGATGTAAGGTTAAAGTTCTATCGTGAAGGGTAAGTTCGGTTTTCATTGCTTGAGATACTTATGTAAGAAATAACAAAGATATTGTCTCAAATGCAGGCTGAACAAGATAGAAAAAACTCAACCAAACCTACGCCATTCGCTATCAAATACTCAGACAGTCGACCGCTTAGGGTTTATACTCATCCCACGGATAATGCCAATACGTTATTAAGGAATCACAATGATCCAAGAAGTTATCGAAACAAAATTGCACAATGAGTTTTCACCAAGTCATTTAAACGTGGTTAATGAGAGCTATATGCACAATGTTCCGGCCGGTTCTGAGAGTCATTTTAAAGTGATTGTTGTCAGTGATGTGTTTGAAGGATTGCGTCTTATTGCTCGTCATCGAGCGGTAAATAAAGCTCTTTCAGAAGAGCTAGCGAATAATATTCACGCACTGTCCATTCACACTTATACAAAAGATGAATGGATGAAGCAGCTCGATAACGTGCCAGACAGCCCTATGTGTATGGGTGGTGGCAAGTAACACAGCGAGCATATTGACAAAAGGTGGTGATGCCGCCTTTTTTGTCGCCAAACCTATGTGTTTTTCGTTGTTATATCACTCAAACTGATGGCAATTTGAACGACTAAAAACACCTACAATGAGTAATGTTTTTATTAACAGTGTTTCAACATAACTCGTAAAATATTAGTTTGTGACAGAGTATTAATCTCTTGTTTAAAACACGATTCAAAAGCCAATCTATCTGTGCGGCTCGTCAAATTTATACATATTTGAGAGTCCATATGCTTCAAATCTCACCAAATAAAGGCCGTATTCAAGTTATTGGTCATGGCATCAAGTTGTCAAAAAATGCTAGAATACGGCACCTGATAAATCTCACATAATATTTGTGATGAGTTTATTAATGTAATGTTGCGATTTTGGTATCTCAAATTTACCAAAACCGGACACTGTAATGTCGTGTCTAAGGGCGATTTTAAAACGTCCCGAATTTACGCAATTAAAAGAATCTTTTTCCCGATAAAGTAGTGCAAGTGCGTATGATTACAATAAAGAAGGGTTTGGATCTTCCTATCGCAGGAACTCCATCCCAGGTGATTAATGATGGTAAGTCCATCACTAAAGTCGCCTTGCTTGGCGAAGAGTACGTTGGTATGCGTCCTACGATGCATGCTCGCGTTGGTGATGAAGTGAAGAAAGGCCAAGTTCTTTTTGCAGATAAAAAGAACCCAGGTGTTGTATTTACTTCTCCAGCAAGCGGTAAAGTTATTGAAGTGAACCGTGGTGCTAAGCGTGTTCTTCAATCAGTAGTGATTGAAGTAGCAGGCAATGAGCAAATCACGTTCAATAGCTATGAAGCTAACCAACTAGTAGGCCTTGACCGTGAAACGGTTAAAGCTCAGTTAGTTGAGTCTGGCGCATGGACCGCTTTGCGAACTCGTCCGTTCAGCAAGGTTCCAGCAGTTGATTCTGAAACTCAGGCTATTTTCGTTACTGCTATGGATACTAATCCGCTAGCAGCTGAGCCAGAATTAATCATTAACGAGCAGTCTGATGCTTTCGTTGCTGGTTTAGATCTTCTTTCAACTCTGACTAACGGTAAAGTGTACGTTTGTAAAAAAGGTACTAGCTTACCTCGTTCAGCTCAGTCTAACGTTGAAGAACATGTTTTTGATGGCCCACACCCTGCAGGTCTTGCAGGCACGCATATGCATTACCTATATCCGGTAAATGCACAAAATGTAGCGTGGAGCATTAACTACCAAGATGTTATCGCATTCGGTAAGCTTTTCCTTACTGGTGAGATTTACTCTGAGCGTGTTGTTTCTCTGGCTGGTCCAGTGGTGAACAACCCACGTCTAGTTCGTACTCAAATTGGTGCTAGCCTTGAAGAGTTGACAGACAGCGAGTTAATGCCAGGCGAAGTTCGTGTGATTTCTGGTTCTGTACTTACGGGTACTGAAGCAACAGGTCCACATGCTTTCCTTGGTCGTTACCATCAGCAAGTTTCTGTTCTACGTGAAGGTCGTGATAAAGAGCTATTCGGCTGGGCTATGCCTGGTAAGAACAAGTTCTCTGTTACTCGTTCATTCCTTGGTCACCTGTTTAAAGGTCAGTTGTTCAACATGACAACGACAACAAACGGTAGTGACCGCTCAATGGTTCCAATTGGTAACTACGAGCGCGTAATGCCTCTAGATATGGAACCTACATTGCTGCTTCGTGATCTATGTGCAGGCGACATTGATAGTGCTCAAGCACTAGGTGCGCTAGAGCTAGACGAAGAAGATGTAGCATTGTGTACCTTTGTATGTCCAGGTAAGTACGAGTACGGTCAACTACTTCGTGAATGCCTAGATACGATTGAGAAGGAAGGGTAATTTTCATGGGCCTTAAAAAGTTTCTTGAAGACATCGAGCATCATTTTGAGCCAGGTGGTAAACACGAGAAGTGGTTTGCGCTTTACGAAGCAGCAGCGACAGTGTTCTACACGCCAGGTCTTATTACAAAGAAAAGCTCGCACGTTCGTGATAGCGTTGATTTAAAACGTATCATGATCATGGTTTGGTTCGCGGTATTCCCAGCAATGTTCTGGGGTATGTACAACGCGGGTGGCCAAGCTATCGCAGCACTTAACCATATGTATGCAGGTGCTGAACTAGCATCTGTTATCAGTGGTAACTGGCACTACTGGCTAACCGAAATGCTTGGAGCCTCCTTAGGAGCCGATGCAGGTGTTGGCAGCAAGATGCTACTTGGTGCGACTTACTTCCTACCTATCTACGCAACGGTATTCATCGTTGGTGGTTTCTGGGAAGTTCTGTTCTGTATGGTGCGTAAGCACGAAGTAAACGAAGGTTTCTTTGTTACTTCTATCTTATTCGCGCTTATCGTTCCGCCAACACTTCCTCTATGGCAAGCAGCACTAGGTATTACCTTCGGTGTTGTAGTCGCTAAAGAGATCTTCGGTGGTACGGGTCGTAACTTCCTGAACCCTGCACTTGCTGGCCGTGCGTTCCTATTCTTTGCATACCCTGCACAGATTTCAGGTGACGTAGTTTGGACTGCTGCAGATGGTTTCTCTGGTGCAACTGCTCTTAGCCAATGGGCTCAAGGCGGCGGTAGCGCACTAATGAACGTAACATCTGGTGAAGCAATCACTTGGATGGACGCATTCATTGGTAACATCCCAGGTTCTATCGGTGAAGTATCGACTCTAGCACTTATGATCGGTGCTGCGATGATCGTTTACATGCGTATCGCTTCATGGCGAATCATTGCTGGTGTAATGATCGGTATGATTGCTGTGTCTACGCTGTTTAACGTGATCGGTTCTGATACTAACGCAATGTTCAGCATGCCTTGGCACTGGCACCTAGTTCTAGGTGGCTTCGCATTCGGTATGTTCTTCATGGCGACTGACCCAGTATCAGCTTCATTTACCAACAAAGGTAAGTGGTGGTACGGCATCCTAATCGGCGCAATGTGTGTAATGATTCGTGTAGTTAACCCTGCATACCCAGAAGGCATGATGCTTGCGATTCTATTCGCAAACCTATTTGCTCCTCTGTTTGACCACGTTGTAATCGAGAAGAACATTAAGCGGAGACTAGCGCGCTATGGCAAGTAATAACGATAGCATTAAAAAGACGCTGTTTGTTGTTATCGCATTGAGCCTAGTGTGCTCAATCATCGTTTCAACAGCTGCAGTTGTTCTTAAACCTAAGCAACAAGCTAACGCGGTTCTAGATCAGCAAACTAAGATCCTTGAAGTTGCGGGCATTGAACTTGCGGGTAATATCCCTGAACTGTACGCAGAGAACATTGAACCTCGTCTAGTTGATTTCGCTACTGGCGATTTCGTTGACGGCGATGCTGCTGCATACGACCAACGTAAAGCGGCAAAAGATCCAGCTCAGTCAATCAAGCTTTCAGCTGAAGATGACATCGCTAAGATCCTTCGTCGTGCTAACACGGGTACTGTATACCTTGTGAAAGATGGCGCTGAAACTTCTAAAGTTATCATCCCTGTTCACGGTAACGGTCTATGGTCAATGATGTACGCATTCGTTGCGGTAGAAACTGATGGCAACACAGTTTCTGGTATCACTTACTACGAGCAAGGTGAAACTCCTGGACTTGGTGGTGAAGTTGAGAACCCATCTTGGCGCGCTCAATTCGTTGGTAAGAAATTATTCGACGAAAACCACAAACCTGCTATTCAGGTTGTTAAAGGTGGCGCTCCTCAAGGTTCTGAGCACGGTGTAGATGGCCTTTCTGGTGCAACACTGACTAGCGTTGGTGTTCAACATACATTTGACTTCTGGTTAGGTGATATGGGCTTTGGTCCGTTCCTAGCAAAAGTTCGTGACGGAGGTCTGAACTAATGTCTAGTGCAAAAGAAATTAAAAAGAGCATCTTAGCGCCGGTGTTGGACAACAACCCAATCGCGCTACAGGTTCTTGGTGTGTGTTCTGCTCTTGCGGTAACCACTAAGCTAGAAACAGCATTTGTTATGACTATCGCGGTAATGTTTGTTACTGCTCTGTCTAACTTCTTCGTTTCTTTGATCCGTAACCACATTCCTAACAGTGTGCGTATCATCGTTCAGATGGCAATTATCGCATCACTAGTAATCGTGGTAGACCAAGTGCTTAAAGCATACCTATACGATATCTCTAAGCAGCTATCTGTATTCGTAGGCCTAATCATTACTAACTGTATTGTAATGGGTCGTGCTGAAGCATTCGCAATGAAGTCTGCGCCAATCCCATCTCTAATCGATGGTCTTGGTAACGGTCTTGGTTACGGTTTCGTTCTTATCACTGTTGGTTTCTTCCGTGAGCTTCTAGGCTCTGGCAAACTATTTGGTATGGAAGTACTACCTCTAGTGAGCAACGGTGGTTGGTATCAGCCAAACGGCTTGATGCTTCTAGCACCTTCTGCATTCTTCCTAATTGGTTTCTTGATTTGGGCAATTCGTGTGTTCAAACCAGAACAAGTAGAAGCGAAGGGGTAAGGTAGTCATGGAACATTATATTAGTCTGCTAGTTAAATCGATTTTCATCGAAAACATGGCGCTTTCTTTCTTCCTAGGTATGTGTACATTCCTAGCGGTATCTAAGAAAGTTAAAACTTCTTTTGGTCTTGGTGTTGCGGTAGTTGTAGTACTTACAATCGCTGTTCCTGTAAACAACCTTGTTTACACACACATCCTGAAAGAAAACGCGCTTGTTGAAGGTGTCGATTTAAGTTTCCTTAACTTCATCGCATTCATCGGTGTTATCGCGGCACTTGTACAAATCCTAGAGATGGTTCTAGACCGTTTCTTCCCACCTTTGTACAACGCACTAGGTATCTTCCTTCCACTGATCACAGTTAACTGTGCAATCTTTGGTGGTGTATCTTTCATGGTAACTCGTGACTACAACTTTGCTGAATCTGTTGTTTACGGCTTCGGTTCTGGTGTGGGTTGGATGTTAGCTATCGTTGCTCTTGCGGGTATCCGTGAGAAGATGAAGTACTCTGACGTACCTCCAGGTCTTCGTGGCCTTGGTATCACGTTCATTACTGTTGGTCTGATGGCGTTAGGCTTTATGTCTTTCTCTGGTGTTCAACTGTAGGGTAAGCACCCAGTAATAAGGAATAACAAATGTTTAGTATTATTCTTGGCGTAGCGATGTTTACCATTATTGTACTGGCTCTAGTACTAGTGATTCTTTTCGCTAAGTCTAAGTTAGTACCATCAGGTGACATCACTATTTCAGTAAACGGCGACCCTGAAAAGGCGATCGTTACTCAACCTGGTAGCAAGCTACTTGGTGCCCTGGCTGGCGCTGGTATCTTCGTATCTTCTGCTTGTGGTGGCGGTGGCTCTTGTGGTCAGTGTCGTGTAAAAGTTAAGTCTGGTGGTGGCGACATCCTTCCAACTGAACTTGATCACATCACAAAAGGTGAAGCTCGCGAAGGCGAACGTCTTGCATGTCAAGTTGCTATGAAAACTGACATGGAGATTGAACTAGACGAAGATATCTTTGGTGTTAAAAAGTGGGAATGTACTGTTATCTCGAATAACAACGAAGCTACTTTCATCAAAGAACTTGCTCTAGCGATCCCTGAAGGTGAAGAAGTTCCGTTCCGCGCGGGTGGTTACATTCAGATTGAAGCTGAACCACATCACGTGAAATACGCAGATTACGATATTCCTGAGGAATACCGTGGTGACTGGGATAAGTTCAACTTGTTCCGTTATGAGTCTATCGTTAAAGAGCATTCGATCCGTGCTTACTCTATGGCTTCATACCCAGAAGAGAAAGGCATCATCAAGCTTAACGTGCGTATCGCAACTCCGCCGCCAAACAACCCTGACGTAGCTCCTGGTGTTATGTCTTCATACATCTGGTCTCTTAAAGAAGGCGACAAATGTACTATTTCTGGTCCATTTGGTGAGTTCTTTGCTAAAGACACAGACAATGAAATGGTATTCATCGGTGGTGGTGCAGGTATGGCGCCTATGCGTTCTCATATCTTCGACCAACTTAAGCGTCTTAAGTCTACTCGTAAGATGTCTTACTGGTATGGCGCGCGTTCTAAGCGTGAGATGTTCTACATTGAAGATTTCGATGGCCTAGCGGCTGCAAACGAAAACTTCGTGTGGCACTGTGCACTGTCTGATCCTCAACCAGAGGACAACTGGGACGGTTACACTGGTTTCATCCACAACGTACTGTACGAAAACTACCTGAAGGATCACGAAGCTCCTGAAGATTGTGAGTACTACATGTGTGGTCCACCGATGATGAACGCTGCTGTTATCGGCATGCTGAAAGATCTTGGTGTAGAAGATGAAAACATCCTACTAGATGACTTCGGTGGTTAATCCACTTAAGTGATTGATATTATGGCTGACTCCTACGAGTCAGCCATTTGTTTTTCTAAGACAGCTTTTGACAACATACTGGCTTATATAAGAAAGAGTAAGGCATTCAAAATACCTATTTTTTACTCTTATTTTTCCTTATATAAATCCTCAACATTAGACAGGAGTAAGCAAGTGAGAATTTGGCTTGTTGCATTAACTTCTTTGATTTTTCTTGCGGGCTGTGAGCAGTCAAGAGAGCAAGTGCATTTGAGTGGCCCAACGATGGGCACGAGTTACAATATTAAATACATCAATGGTGATGAATTTCCTGAGTCTAATGAAGTTCATACAGAGATCGATCGTCTACTTGAAGAAGTAAACGACCAGATGTCGACTTACCGTGAAGATTCCGAATTAAGCCGTTTCAACCAGCATAAAGGTGCGGATGCGTTCGAAGTATCTGAGCAAACAGCGACGGTTGTGAAAGAAGCGATTCGTTTGAACGGTCTTACTGAAGGAGCTCTGGATGTAACGGTTGGTCCGTTAGTTAACTTATGGGGTTTTGGTCCTGAAGCTCGTCCTGAAGTTGTGCCATCAGATGAAGAGCTGGCGGCTCGCAAGGCTAAGATTGGTATCCATCATCTTAGTGTTGAAGGCAACATGTTGAAGAAAGACCTACCTAACCTGTATGTCGATCTATCCACGATTGCAAAAGGTTGGGGTGTTGACGTCGTCGCTGACTACCTTGATTCTATCGGTATTCACAACTACATGGTTGAAGTCGGTGGCGAAATTCGTCTGAAAGGTTTAAACCGTGAGAACGTGGGCTGGCGTATCGCGATTGAGAAACCAAGCGTTGATGAGCGTAATATCCAAGAGATCATCGAGCCGGGTGATATGGCTATCGCAACCTCTGGTGATTACCGTAACTATTTTGAACGTGATGGTGTTCGTTACTCACACATCATCAACCCTGAAACAGGAAAGCCTCTTCACCATAAAGTGGTTTCTGTGACTGTTTTAAACCCGTCTTCAATGACTGCAGACGGCTTATCTACGGGCCTTATGGTCTTAGGTGAGGAAAAAGGAATGGAAGTCGCAAACCAACATAACATCCCAGTGTTCATGGTGGTAAAAACAGCAGATGGCTTTAAAGAAATTGCTTCTGAAGCATTTAAGCCATACTTAGGTAAATAAGGTAAGCGAGATAATTATGAATACATTTCTGATTACATTTGGTGTTTTTCTTGCAGTAATCGCAGCGATGTCAATTGGCTACATTATCCAAAAGAAAGTTGTGAAAGGTAGCTGTGGCGGTTTGGGTGCTGTTGGTATTGATAAAGTATGTAACTGCCCTGAACCTTGTGACGCGCGTAAGAAGCGTGAAGCACGTGAAGCTTACCGTGAAGAGAAGCTGGCTGAGCGTCAACAAAAAGAAGCGGCTTGGAGTAAAGACCGTATCGCTTAATGGGTGACAGTCATAGGGGATAGAGTTATCTATGCCCTCAAATTGAAAAGCTCAAGATTATCGTCTTGAGCTTTTTTAGTTTTGAGGTCTAGCAATTAATCTTGGCATACCAAAATGGAAACAAAAGCGAATGACTATTGTTCGATTTGCATGCTGTTACGCGCAAACACTAGTTGGTTTCTACCTTGCTCTTTTGCCGTATAAAGAAGCTCATCAGCGGCTTTGATCTGTTCATCTAACTTCGCGTCTAAATCGGTTACGCCGATACTGATACTGACCTTGATTCTTTGAGAGTCATGCTCAACAACATGGCTTTCAATGGCTTCTCTCATGGACTCTAAGTTGTCAACAAAGCTTTCAAATGCGCAGCACGACTGAATACAAAACTCTTCGCCACCAAAGCGCACAGCGACATCGTCTTTGAAATGATCTTTGATTATTTTCCCTACATCGATCAGCACGGCATCACCACCATCGTGTCCAAAGGTATCATTCACTTTCTTAAAGAAGTCGATGTCCATCATCGCGATGTTTCGTTGATCGCAGCCTTTACAAGGATGATTGAACAGGTAGCGACGATTCCATAAGCCAGTAAGAGCATCCTCGTTGGCATGTCGAAATAGCTCATTAGCCGCTTCTTTCATATCAAGCAGCTGATGGATACGGCAGAAAAACTCTTCTTGGTTAAAAGGTTTGTAAAGGAAATCGTTGGCACCCGCTTTAAGGAATCGCGCTGTCATAGTGCGATCATCACTCCCGGATAATCCTAGAATGGCCAACTGGTTTCTGTCGTGATCGCGTCGAATCTCACGGATCATCGCTATACCGTCTTTCTTCGGCATATCATGGTCTGTAACAACGAATGTAATATCAGGGTCGTTCTGAAGAAGCTTTAATGCTTGTTCGCCATCTTCGGCTTGGATTGTTTGGATATATTGGTGTTCTAGAAGTTGAGCTATGTAACGGCGAACGACCGCTGAATCATCGACAACCAATGCTTTGTGATGGCGATTATTCGAAATTCTTTGAACCAGGGGAAGTAGGTAGCTTACTGATGACATACTGTCTTTAAGTATGTAATCGATAACGCCTTTGGCTAGGACTTGCTCTCGCAGTTGATTGTCGAACATCCCGGTCAGGACAATGATTTTCTGTTGATAGCCTAAGACGAGATCAATGATCTCGCCGTCTTGACCGTCAGGTAAACAGTAGTCGAGGACTGCACACAAGAAATCCGTTTCTTGCTCTAAGATCGCTTTGGCTTCTTCTACAGATTCCGCCAACGCAACTTCATAGCCATCGTTCTTAAATTGTTGGTAAAGATAGTTTCTGAATGCGCGACTATCCTCTACCACTAGTATTTTTTCACTCAAAAGCTATCCCTACTTATAGACTAAATACTCCTAACAATACTATCAGAATAGTGGGCGGCGAATGAAGTGAAACCTGTTGAGCTGGACTCCAGATCATTTTAAATCTGAGAATAATTGATTATACTGTTCATAGATACAGTTGTAAGGTTGAGTTATTTCCAAATGTGCAGTTCGGACCAAGAGAAAGTCAGAAAAATAATCCATGTCGATATGGATTGTTTTTACGCGGCTGTAGAAATGCGTGATAACCCTGCTTACCGAAATCGCCCGTTAGCTGTTGGTGGGCATGAAAAGCAACGCGGCGTTTTGAGCACCTGTAATTATGAAGCCCGCAAGTTTGGTGTTCGCTCTGCAATGCCTACCGGAAAGGCCCTACAGCTTTGTCCTAATCTATTGGTTGTGCCGGGAAGAATGTCGGTCTATGTCGAGATATCTAAAAAGATCCGTGAAATCTTCTCTCGATACACATCAATCATTGAACCACTTTCCTTGGATGAAGCTTTCCTTGATGTCACCGATTCTAAGCGGTGTCACGGTTCAGCAACACTTATTGCCGAGTCTATTCGCCGTGATATTTGGAACGAACTGAACCTGACAGCTTCTGCAGGA
This sequence comes from Vibrio sp. 1F255, assembly GCF_041439145.1. Classification (NCBI taxonomy): domain Bacteria; kingdom Pseudomonadati; phylum Pseudomonadota; class Gammaproteobacteria; order Vibrionales; family Vibrionaceae; genus Vibrio; species Vibrio sp. 1F255. Next base: position 60,738 of record NZ_JBGONQ010000021.1, read on the forward strand.
ATTGCACCGATTAAATTCTTGGCGAAAGTGGCCTCAGATCTGAATAAGCCCAATGGTCAGTTTGTTATCCCTCCACAAGACGTGCAATCAGTGATCGATGAGCTACCACTTGAAAAGATTCCCGGTGTCGGCAAAGTGAGCATAGAAAAGCTGCACCAAGCGGGTTTCTTTACTTGTAAGGATATCAAAGAGTCTGACTATCGAGACCTGCTACTCAAGTTTGGCCGTCAAGGTGCATCACTCTGGAAGCGCAGTCATGGCATTGATGATCGAGAAGTTATCATCGAGCGCGAGCGAAAATCGGTAGGTGTAGAGCGCACCTTTACCCAAAACATTTCAAGCTACGCAGAATGTTGGCAGGTAATCGAAGATAAGCTATTTCCTGAACTCGAGACTCGCTTAGAAAAGGCTAGCCCAAGCAAAGCGATCATCAAGCAGGGCATTAAGCTCAAGTTCGCCGACTTTCAACAAACCACGATTGAACACATCCATGCCTCTCTCGATCGTGAACACTTCAAAGAGCTGCTTAGTGAAATACTGAAAAGACAACAGGGGCGAGAAATACGCCTGCTTGGTTTAAGCGTAATGCTGCAACCTAAAGACCAAATGCGTCAGTTGAGCTTCTTTTAAAGATAATGAGTGAGATGAATACCGACTACGCTTCATAGCCTAGTCGGCTTTTTATAAGTAAGAATTACCTAGGAAGTTGTTTTACTCGCGCTAAGGTATCACTGAACGGTTGCTGCTCTAGCTTGCCGTAACCGACCATTTTACTGGCTTTGAGTTTGGTTGAAAGCGGGGTGGCGATTCCACATAAGAAGCGAGTAATTGCCTCGTCGGTAATCAGTTGTTGGCTAGCCGAAATAAACTCATGTATCCATGTCATCACCGTCTCATCATCGATAGGTTCAACATCAACGGTTGGTAAGATTGCCACTTCTCCTCGACATACAGAGCAGTGACCGCAGTTTGTTGGTGCTTTATCATCGGCAAAATAACTCGCAAGGCGTGAGCTTAGGCAAGTATCCGCCTCAAAGAAATTCAGCATTTGGTTAAGGCGGTTTATCTCGCTGTTTTCTTTTGCTTTAAACAACTCAGTTAGACGCTCTGACAGTTGCATCATATCTTCAGAAGTATTGTGGATCGCGTAGACATCGGTGATCTGCTTGCTTTCTAGTTCAATCCAACCTTGTTCATTGAAGTAGTCGATAGCCGCAATCACACGCTGACGATCGGCTTGGAAGTGTGTCCAAAGCGCATCGAAGTCGACTTGGCACCACACTCTTGCTTGAGGAGAGCATTGGAAAATCGCTTCGACAAATTGACGACGTTCACTTTGAAATTGCTCTGTGATCTGCTGTTTCGGACGAATGAACTTAAATTTGTAGTCTGCGAAGTAGCTGTACTTGGGCTCAATCACACCTTCAATTTCGAGATACACCAGTAGTGTTTTTAGCGGTAACTGACGAATGTTGGATTCACGTGATAGTTGATTAAGCATGATCTCCCATTGATTCGAGCCAGAAGCGCCAATGTTTTGATTTTCGTAGATCTCTTTTAATACCGCTTGGATCGATATGTTGTCTGGCGTATCACCAAAAACGAAGTTCTCGAGTGTGCTTAAACCGTGTTTGTTAGCCAGTAAAATACATTCAGACGCTTGCCCATCTCGACCAGCTCTGCCGATCTCTTGTGAGTAGTTTTCGATCGATTTTGGTAAGTCAAAGTGAATCACTCGGCGAATGTTGGACTTATCCACGCCCATACCAAACGCGATAGTTGCGACGATACAGCTCACGTCATCATTCATGAATTGGTGTTGAATAGCATCTCTATTTTCAGGCTTAAGACCCGCATGGTAAGCCACTGCATTAACGCCAGCATTGCGAAGCTGCTGAGCCACCATCTCTGCCGTTTGTTGAAGGGTGACATAAACAATAGTCGGAGCGAGAGAAGCTTGGTTAACCACATTGCACAAGGTTTCTAGCTTACTGGTTTGTTCACAAGGTTGAATCGACAGATCGAGATTTTGACGATAGAAACCCGTAACCACAACGCGCTCCTCATCAATTTCAAACTTTGACTTCATATCTTGGATAACCGCTGTAGTCGCAGTGGCTGTCAGTAGTAGAACCTGAGGAATATTGAGCTGCTTTTGGTATTGAGGAAGCTTCAGGTAATCGGGTCTGAAGTTGTGTCCCCATTCTGAAATACAGTGCGCTTCATCGACCACAAGCAGTGAGATAGGCACTTGGGAGATAAACTGACGAAAGCGTTCGTTCTTCAAGCGCTCAACGGAGATCATGAGGATCTTGGTGTCACCGTTACGTACCGACTGCATAACCTGTTGTGTTGTTTGTCTGTCTTGGCTTGACTCGATTGCCGCTGCGCTAATGCCTTTACTGTGCAGGAAAGCGAGTTGGTCTTTCATCAAGGCTAAAAGCGGTGATATTACCAAGGTTAAGTGCGGCAACTCTAATGCTGGTAATTGATAGCACAGAGATTTACCTGAGCCTGTTGGGAATATGGCCGCAGTCGAGTGACCAGATAGAACGTTATCAATGACTTGCTTTTGCCCATTACGCAGTGAGTCGAATCCGAATACTTGTTTTAGCTTCTGCTCAATCATTTATGTTCTACCTGAGTTATTAAGTGTCGTATTGATGCTAAAGCGGGCGCCTATTCATGATAGCGTCGCTTGATGAATCAAATGTCTTGCACCTGATTGTACCTAATTCTATTCTGTAGCTCCTATAGAAAAGCACCCCAATAGTATGAATAAGTCTGAGCTTCGCCAAATAATCATAGAGCAACTCGAATCCCGATTACGTATCGCACAATCTGCTACTCAACGCGCGATTGATGCTGCGACAGATGAAGAGACAGTGCCTGAGCATAAGTACGATACATTGGCACTAGAAGCTTCATATCTCGCCCATGGCCAAGCGGTGAGGGTGCAAGAGTGTGAGGACGACATTCAGTGTTATCGCAACTTAGTGCTGCGTGATAGTGAGAAGATTGCAGTGAGCAGCTACGTTGTGGTCATTGACGAGCATGATAAATATAAACACTTTTTTATGGGACCTAGAGTCGGCGGGCTTTCTGTCACGTGGAATGAGAATGAGATTGCCATCGTGACGGCAAATGCACCTTTTGGTCAGGCTCTAATGGGTAAAGAAGTTGGCGATGAGATTGAATTTAAAGTCGCTGATAAGCAGTTTTGCTACGAAGTTATCTCTATCGACTAACTAACTGACTAATAGATATAAAACGTTTCTCTGACAAAGAGGCATAATCCAAGGGTATAGTAATCTGTCAGATTGATGAGAGGATGTTATGAAAAGCTATGTATTTATGAAAAACAGTGTATTAATTGCATCGTTAACTGCGGCGATGGCAGTTGTGAGCCTGCCAACGTTTGCTGCTCAGTGTCGAGTTGATTTGAAGAATGAACTAAGAATCGATGATCAAAAAGTCGAAATCCATCAAGTGAATGGTGATACGGCCGTTTTTGATGATAACAACGACCTCTATATCCATGGTGAGAAGGTTGAGCTTGATGCCGACCAACAAGCGGCGATTGAGAAATACCGCGAAAATATGAGTGAGTACTTACCTCGAGCGAAACAAATGGCGAACGATAGCTTAGCGTTAGCCAATGACGTGATTGATGATATCGCGGCTAGCCTGGATTCACCTGAGTCATTTGATAATGTAAAAGAATCGATGAAAACCTACTTTGCAGAACTGGAAGCGCGTTATTACAAAGATGGCGAATTAGTGTTACCTGCAGAAAGCTTTGATTCGATGGCCAATGGCTGGTCTGAAGATTTCGAGAAGGCGAAAGAAATCTTTAACCAAGAATTTATCTCTAGCGCTTTTAATGCGATGTCAGAAAAAATGAAACAAGATGGTGGCCTAAACCTGACTGAATTGGCTGACAGTATGGCTGAATTAAAGCTGAAAGTTGAAGAGCGAATGAAAGAACACTCTCAACAAGTGAAAGAGGAAGCGAATGAGTTCTGTGATTCTCTTGATGAGATGGCGGAACAAGAGCAAGAGCTGCATGAAATCATTCCGAATCTAAAGGACTATCAAGTATTCACGATCTAATCTGAATTAACTGATGAATCACAAGAGCACCGTTTGGTGCTCTTTTTGTTTGTATAAATGGAACCATACGGCGAGTATTTATCTCTATTTAATCCATTTCCTTCTCAAGCCTTCCATTTCGCTTTGTTGTTTCTAATTGAACGATAAGACTGGTCTTTTGTTAATTTTGTGGTTCTAAATAGCGCATTGATTGTAAAAAATAGAGAATTGTTCATTTATTGGTTGTGCCTATCATTGCTTTTTATTACTGTACTTCCCAACTAGTTCACTGATTCTTAATGCGGGCGATATGGACCAACAACCTTCCTCTTCAAGAGAGCACTTTAGCTCTCGTTTAGGCTTTATTTTAGCAGCGGCTGGTGCAGCGGTTGGCTTGGGTAATATTTGGGGTTTCCCGACTCAAGTTGCCAGCAATGGTGGTGGCGCTTTCCTTTTAGTCTATTTGATCATGATCTTCGTGGTTGCTTTCCCTATGCTGGTGGTTGAGATGGCTATCGGCCGTCACGGCCAAGCAAACCCAGTTGATAGCATGCGATCTTTGACGACAAACCCTTTGGGTAAGAAAGTCAGTGAGTTTATCGGTTGGGTTGGACTGAGTGTACCAAGCGCCGTATTGGCGTTTTACAGTATTGTTGGTGGCTGGTTGATCTGCTTCCTAATTGGTGCGGTCGCGGATCTTATCGGCCTAGAAGCGATTGCTGATTGGTTTAAAGGCTTCAGTGTTGAGCGCAACGTATTTGGTACCGTCGCGTTCTATGTACTGACTATCTTGATTGTGCAGGGCGGTGTTAAGCAAGGCATCGAGAAGTGGTCGACTCGTTTGATGCCTGCGCTGTTTGTTTTATTTGGCTTATTGTTTGTTTACATCATGACGCAATCTGGCGCGATGGAAGGCTTAAAACATTACCTTGTTCCAGACTTTGAGAAAGTGTGGGATAGAAAATTGATTCTGGCGGCAATGGGACAGGGCTTCTTCTCGCTCACTATTGGCGGTTGCTCGATGTTGGTTTATGGCTCTTACTTAAGCAAGAAAGAGAACCTGCCAAAAATGGCGATGAACGTGACGCTGGTTGATACTGCTGTCGCTTTTATTGCTGGATTAGTGGTGATGCCAGCAATGTTTGTTGCGATGCAAAAAGGCGTTCAAATCTACGCTGAAGACGGCTCACTATTAAGCTCTGACACTCTAGTATTCACGGTTTTGCCGTTGATGTTTGATAGTTTAGGTGTGCTTGGACAGATCTTTGCGATTGTGTTCTTTTTACTACTAACGATTGCTGCACTGACTTCTTCGATTTCGATGCTTGAAGGCCCGGTTGCGCTAGTGAGTGAGCGTTTCAATACTAGACGAACGCCAACAAGCTGGGTGATTGGTGGTGCTATCGCGCTGTTTAGTGTGGTGATTGTTTACAACTTTGCTGCGATGTTTGGCATGGTAGCGATGATTGCAACTCAGTATCTTCAACCAGTCGCTGCACTGATGTTCTGTGTGTTTGGTGGTTGGGTATGGAGCCGAGCTTCAAAAGTGAAAGAGCTTGAACAAGGCAGTCCTGATTTTCAACTTGGTTGGTTTGGTAAGGTTTGGCCAATGTATGTGAAGTTTGTGTGCCCAATTTTGGTAGCAACGGTTATCTGGGCATCTTTCGGTTAATGCAGAACCCTATCTGGGCTTTTTGAAATTACCTCCTCTGAACTTGAAATATTAAGCACAAACCCACTCATAAAGAGTGGCTTTGTTGTTTTTATATAAAGCTTAGTGGCACGAAATATAAAGCTATAGCGGCACGAACAAGATAGAAAAAAGGCGCTGAACATAATATTCAGCGCCTTTGCATTGTTCGTTAAGCAATCGTGATTACTTAATTTCCATACCTTGAGCTTGCAAGTCCGCATGGTAAGAAGAACGTACAAACGGGCCACACGCTGCGTGAGTAAAGCCTAGCTCTAGAGCAATCTCCTTCAGCTCATCGAACTCAGAAGGCGGCACGTAGCGTTCTACTGGTAAGTGGTGACGGCTTGGTGCTAGGTATTGGCCTAGTGTCAGCATAGTCACACCATGTTCACGAAGGTCTTTCAGTACTTGAACGATCTCTTCTTTTGTCTCACCAAGACCCATCATCACACCTGATTTTGTTGGGATATCAGGGTGCTGCTCTTTGAATTTCTTCAGTAGATCAAGAGACCACTTGTAATTCGCACCTGGACGCGCTTTACGGTATAGACGTGGCGCTGTCTCTAGGTTGTGGTTGAAAACATCTGGCGGGTTGTCTTTCATTAGATCAAGTGCAACGTCCATACGACCACGGAAGTCTGGAACCAGTGTTTCGATACGAATATTTGGGTTGAGTTCGCGAATCTCACGGTTACAGTCAGCAAAGTGCTGAGCACCGCCATCACGCAAGTCATCACGGTCAACTGAAGTGATTACAACGTACTTCAGTTTCATGTCTTGAATTGTTTTAGCTAGTTTCTTCGGCTCTTCAGCTTCAGGAGCAACAGGACGACCATGGGCAACATCACAGAACGGGCAGCGACGAGTACAGATAGCGCCAAGAATCATAAACGTTGCCGTACCGTGGTTGAAACACTCGGCTAGGTTAGGACAAGACGCTTCTTCACAAACTGAGTGCAGGTTGTTTTTGCGCATTGCTGATTTGATTTCTTGAATACGATGGCTGTCTGAAGGAAGTTTAATCTTCATCCATTCAGGCTTACGTAGAACTTCTTTCTGTTCAGCAGGCATATTCTTTACGGGAATTAATGCCATTTTGTCAGCGTCACGATATTTAACGCCTTTTTCCATTTGGATTGGTTTGCTCATGATTTTATGCTTCTGCTGTAATGTTACTGGTGGCTTGAATGTCTACTTGGTCATAGCCGAGTAGCTCTACGAGCTCTTGTATTAACTGTTGCTCAACGTTTTCTAGTTCACTTGGTCCGCCGAGTTGGCTTACCTGCGCCATTTCCATACCTTGGTAACCACATGGGTTAATACGTAGGAATGGAGACAGGTCCATATCGACGTTGAGTGCTAGCCCGTGGAACGAGCAGCCACGTCGAATACGTAATCCGAGTGAACAGATTTTCTTGCCATCGACATAAACACCAGGAGCGTCAGGTCGGGCAGCTGAATCTATATTGTAAGCTTTCAGAGTATTGATTACGAGGTTTTCGATATGAGTAACCAAATCACGTACTCCGAATTTCTTGCGGCGGATGTTAATCAGAAAGTAAGCCACTAATTGGCCTGGGCCGTGATAAGTCACTTGGCCACCGCGATCGCTTTGTATTACAGGGATATCACCAGCATTTAATACATGCTCAGCTTTGCCTGCTTGTCCTTGAGTGAAGACAGGGTTGTGTTCAACCAACCAAACTTGGTCTACGTCTTCTTCCGTGCGTTCGTCTGTGAACTTATGCATGGCTTTCCATACAGGTTCGTAATCCTGACGGCCTAATTTTTTTACGATTAGCTTATTTTGCAAAGCTGCACTCCCTCAAGGATTAATAAAGTGAACGCATTATAAACGCGAAACATGATTCTAACTACAGACGGACTGCAAGGTTTTTCAACTTTCTTTGTATTTATTGAAAATTAAGTTGAATGAATTTGAGCTAGATAGGGTGCTTTAAACAAAAACAGCGGCAATAAGCCGCTGTTTTTCATGTGTAATCGGAGATTACAGAACCATACGAACGATTTCGATCTCGCCCAGTTCTTTATAAAGAGTTTCTACTTGTTCAATTGAAGTCGCAGTAATATTGATAGAAACAGAGTGGTAGTTGCCTTTCGCACTCGGTTTTAGCGTTGGGCTGTAGTCACCAGGAGCATGACGCTGGATCACTTCTAGTACTAGCTCAGTCAGTTCTGGCTTAGCGTGGCCCATTACTTTGTAAGTGAATGAACAAGGGAACTCTAAGAGGTCTTTTAGTTTTGCATCAGAATTGATGTTCATGATTAACTCCAAAAGGCTAGACTCTCGCAAATTGGCGAAATGTCGATAAAAAGCGTGTTCGGTCAACAGACACGAGTAATAAGGCGGAATATTACGTGTAAATATCACCGAACTCAAGATCAACAAAAGCCGCACATGGCGGCTTTTGGTTCGCTAATGAGTAAATCATGAACTTACTCATTAGGTTAGCTATACAACAAGCTTGGGTTTTACCTAGAACAAACCTTTTGCTTGTTTAGAATAAACCCTTGAACAGAAGAACTAGGTAGTCCCATAGACGGCTGAATAGGCTGCCTTGGTCTACATCTTCAAGTGCTAGTAGTGGGTATTCAGCAACGTCTTCACCGTCTACTTGGTAGAATAGTTTACCAACTACATCGCCTTTGCTGATTGGCGCTTCTAGTTCTTTCTCAAGAACGAAGCTTGCCTTCAGGTTCTTAGCTTGACCACGAGGTAGCGTTACGAAAGTATCTTCGTCGACACCCAGTGCAACTGTGTCCTTGCTACCCATCCAGATCTTCTCTTCTACGAAGGTTTCACCGGCTGTGTGTGGTGCCACTGTTTCAAAGAAGCGGAAGCCGTAGCTAAGCAGTTTTTTGCTTTCTGTTTTACGAGCATTCGCATTCTTGGTGCCCATAACTACAGCCACTAGGCGCATTTTGCCTTCTGTCGCTGAGCTTACTAGGCTGTAACCTGCATTGCTTGTGTGGCCCGTTTTGATGCCATCAACGTTCATGCTCTTATCCCATAACAGACCGTTACGGTTGTATTGGGTGATGCCGTTGTATGTGAATTTCTTCTCTGAGTAGATACGGTACTCGTCTGGTACGTCGCGAATCAGCGCCTGACCAAGTAGCGCCATATCGTAAGGCGTTGAGTATAGGTTCGGGTTGTCTAGACCGTGCACGTTAGCAAAGTGCGTGTCTTTCATGCCGATAGAGCTTGCCCAAGCGTTCATTAGGTCAACGAATGCATCTTCAGAGCCAGCGATGTGTTCAGCCATAGCAACACATGCGTCGTTACCTGATTGAATGATGATACCGCGGTTTAATTCTTCAACTTTAACCGTAGTGCCCACTTCAACGAACATCTTAGATGAATCTGGGAAGTTTTTAGCCCAAGCATTTTCACTGATTACAACATCGTCGTTTAGGTTGATGTTGCCACGGTCGAGCTCTTGGCCGATCACGTAGCTCGTCATCATCTTGGTTAAACTTGCTGGAGAAAGCTGAGTATTCATCTCTTTCTCTGCTAGTACTTTGCCTGAATGGTAATCCATCAGAACAAAACCTTTAGCGGCGATTTGAGGTGCATCAGGAACAACAATAGGAGCGGCGAATGACGATGTAGCTATCGTTGCAGAAAGAGCAACAGAAGTAGCAAAAATCGATTTAACAAGTTTATTAGATTTAATCATTTTGAATGCAATTATTTGGTGAACTATTCATATATTAACAGAATCACTCTGTCACACCAGAGCGCTGATTACCAGAAGTAACTGTTAGATTAATTAGCGAGTTAGGGTGTGTTTTTTTATATAAGCTGACGGGTAACCCATTAGCTTAACTTGTTCTAATTTCTCTTGAGTCAGAGCATAGTCATGAAATGGCCCAATCATCAGACGGTATTTGTCATCATTTGGCTGCAAGAACGTTGCTACTTCTAGCTTTTCGGCTAGATCTTTCGCTAACTTTTCGGTCCTATCTTCATGTGGAGATGTTGCGACTTGAATAATAAATTGCGGTAAAGCAGCCTTTTTATTTGCGTCGGTTGGCATAGCCACAGTAATGACTTCAATCTCAACATTTGCCGTGCCGGTTCTCAACACATCGAGCTTGTAAGCTGCCGCATAACTAAGGTCAATGATTCGGCCTTCATGGAATGGGCCGCGGTCATTGATACGAACAATCGTCGTTTTGTTATTGTCGGTATTCGTCACTTTTACATAGCTTGGAATTGGCAATGTTTTGTGCGCCGCAGACATCGAATACATGTCATAGATCTCGCCGTTAGACGTTAAGTGACCATGAAATTTCTTACCGTACCAAGAGGCTTTGCCTTTCTCAGTAAACCCTTCGGTCTTCTTTACGATCTTGTAGTCTTCGCCACGTAAAGTGTAATCCGTGTTACCACCTAAACTATAAGGTTCATACTGAGGGTGAGCATCCTCGAGATGCTCTACTGAGATAGGTGCGTCTGGTGCAATATCTGAATCAATATCGTAGCGGCCTGTTGGCTGCTTTGAAGAACAACCATTGATTAAAATCGCTAGCCCTAAGATAGAGGCTATTTTTTTGATTGGCAGCTCATCAACCAAGGATGCTTTTTTTGGAAACGTTGTAATAGACATCGATTAGGTCGCCTTTGAGAATGCTTTTCTGTGTGTATGTATCGACATTAAAATACCAAAACCAGCCATGAGGGTAACCATTGAAGTACCGCCATAACTGACTAGAGGAAGAGGAACACCAACCACAGGTAGAATGCCACTTACCATGCCAATGTTTACAAAAATATAAACGAAGAAGCTCAGTACAATACTGCCGCCCATCATTCGACCGAATGCGGTTTGAGCTTGGCTCGCAAGCACTAAGCCACGTCCAATAATGAACAAGTAGATAGCAAGCAAGAACAATATACCAATCATGCCCCACTCTTCGGCAATGACCGCAAAAATGAAGTCGGTATGACGCTCTGGAATAAACTCTAGTTGAGATTGAGTGCCTTGCAGCCAACCTTTTCCTGAAATACCACCAGAGCCTATCGCAATCTTACTTTGAATGATGTGGTAACCCGCACCTAATGGATCTGATTCAGGATCAAAGAGGGTTCTAACACGCACTTTTTGATATTCACGCATCAAGAAGAACCATAGGATTGGGATAAATGCCCCTAATGCGATTGCCGCGCTAGCAATGATTTTCCAACTGATACCAGCCAGGAATATCACGAAGATACCAGATGCGGCGATAAGGATAGATGTACCTAGGTCAGGCTGCTTTGCGATTAGAATCGTCGGTACAAACACCATCACTAGCGATATCGCTAATGTTTGGAATGTTGGTGGAAGTGAGCGCTTACCGATAAATCGTGCCAGCATCAAAGGCACCGCGAGCTTTAATAGCTCTGACGGTTGGAATCGAACAAAGCCGAAGTTTAACCAACGCTGGGCGCCTTTAGAGGCTTCACCAAAGAACAACACGCCCAATAGCAAGATGACACCACCTACAAATAGCAGTGGTGCCAAGGTTTCATAAGTACGAGGTGAGATTTGCGCTAGGAAGATCATCACACCTAAAGACAGAGCCATGCGCATCGCCTGGCGGTCCATCATCGCAAGGCTTTGTCCGCTTGCGCTGTACATGATCAGCAGGGCAAAGCCCATTAAAACCAGAATGCCAAGCAAAAGCGGCAGGTCGATATGCAGCCTTTCGAATAGGGCTCTATTTCGTCCAGTTGAAGGATCAAGTTTCATTATTTAATTGGCTCACTTTGATAATCTTCTGCAAGGATAATATGGTCTAAAATCCTTCTTACTACTGGGCCGCCGTTAGAAGAACCGCCACCTGCGTTCTCTAGAACGATAGTCACGACGGCTTCAGGATCTTCAAAAGGCGCGTAACCCGTAAAGAGGGCGTGATCGCGTAAGTGCTCTGCGATTTCATCCGCGTTGTACTCTTCATCTTCTTTTAAGCCGAATACCTGTGCGGTACCCGATTTACCAGCGGTTTGGTAAGACATCTTCTGGAATGAACGTCTTGCCGTACCTTTCTTACCGTGGTTAGCCAGCCTCATACCTTCCTGAGCGATATCCCAATACTTCTTCTTAACCCCGGTTAGCGGTGGGTAAGTTTCAATGTCCGACATGATTTGTTCATCGAATGGACGACCGTTATCAATGGTTGAACGAAGTAGGTGAGGTGCGGTTACTTCACCTTCATTGACCAAAACTGATGTGGCTTTTGCAATCTGCATGGGTGTTGCAGTCCAGTAGCCTTGGCCAATACCAACTGGGATGGTGTCACCTTGGTACCAAGGCACACGGTGTCTTGCCATCTTCCAATCACGAGTTGGCATATTGGCTTTGCTTTCTTCATAAATATCGATGCCAGTATAATCACCAAAGCCGAACATCATCATCCATTTGGATATGCGATCAATGCCGAGATCATAAGCAATTTGGTAAAAGAAAGTATCCACTGACTCTTCAATCGCTTTCTCTATATCAACGACCCCGTGTCCCCAACGCAACCAGTCACGGAATGGTCTTGTTTTTGAATTAGGGATCTTCCAATAACCTGGGTCATTACGCGTTGTATTAGGTGTAATCACACCTTCTTGCAGAGCCGCAACAGCAATGAATGGCTTGATCGTCGATGCTGGTGGGTAAATACCTAGCGTTGCACGGTTAACCAAAGGGCGGTCTTTGTCTTGAAGCAGGGCGTTATAACCTTTAGACGAAATACCATGTACGAATGCATTTGGGTCGTAGCTTGGGCTAGATACCATGGCTAACACGCCATTGTCTTTCGGGTCGAGAACGATAGCTGAGCCACGGCGGCCATCCAGTAACTTATGTACGTATAGTTGTAGCTTGATATCCAAGTTGAGCACGATATCTTTACCCGGAACCGACGGTACAAATTTTAGAGTACGGATCACTCGTCCACGGCTGTTAACTTCGACTTCTTGATAGCCAGCGGTACCGTGAAGCATGTCTTCGTAGTAGCGCTCAATACCAAGTTTACCGATGTCGCGAGTGGCTTGGTAATTGGCGTCTTTCTCTTCGCGAACCAGGCGCTGCATATCACGGTCATTGATGCGCGATACGTAGCCAATCACGTGAGTTAACACATCACCATAAGGGTAGAAACGTTTTAGCGTACCTGTAACTTCAACGCCTGGGAACTTATGTTGATTTACAGAGAAGATCGCAACTTGTTCTTCGGTAAGCTGATTCAGAATAGGTACTGACTTGAAGCGTCGTGAATTGCGACGATCACGATCAAATAGTTCAATGCGCTCTGGCGGGATCTCGATTAATTCTTGTAGACGGACGAGCGTGTCATCCATATCTTTGATTTTTTCTGGTGTGATTTCTAGGTTGAAAACCGGGCGATTTTCGGCAAGAAGCACACCATTACGATCATAAATCAAACCACGGTTGGGGGCGATTGGAACGACCTTGATACGGTTATCGTTAGAGCGGGTTTTATAGTCTTGATATTGATTGACCTGAATGTTGTACAGATTAACAACCAACATCGATATCATGACTATGATCCCCGCAAACGCAACAAAAGCACGATTAGTAAATAGTCGTGCTTCTGCTTTGTAATCACGGATTTGGCTACGTTTACGTAACATTAACGCTTATTCTCGATGATAAGGGTGGTTAGCAGTGATGCTCCAAGCTCGATACAAGCTTTCAGCCATGATAACGCGTACTAATGGGTGAGGGAGAGTAAGCGCAGACAGAGACCAACTTTGGTCTGCAGCCGCTTTACATGCAGGTGCTAATCCTTCAGGCCCGCCGATAAGGATAGAAACGTCGCGTCCATCCAACTTCCAACTTTCCAATTGCTCTGCCAGTTGTGATGTGTCCCACTTTTTACCTGGGATATCAAGCGTGACAATGCGGTTGCCTTTTGGAACCGCTGCCAACATCGCTTCGCCTTCTTTTTGAAGAATGCGTGCAATATCCGCATTTTTACCGCGCTTTCCCGCAGTAATTTCAATGAGCTCTAATGGCATATCATGAGGGAAGCGGCGTTTATATTCTTTAAAGCCTTCTTCAACCCACTTTGGCATTTTTGTGCCAACTGCGATTAACTGGATCTTCAAAGCTTAGCCCCAAAGTTTTTCTAGTTGGTACAGTTCACGGTGTTCTTCTTGCATAACGTGAAGCATGCTTGTGCCCATATCTAGAACAACCCATTCACCTTCTTGCTGGCCGTCCATGCCTAGTGGCTGCATACCTGCTTTACGTATTTCATCAGCAACATGCTGTGCAATAGAAGCAACATGGCGCTTAGAGGTACCTGTACAAACAATCATGTAATCAGTAACGCTTGATTTGCCTTCTACATCGATAGTCACAATCGATTCTGCTTTCATGTCGTCGGCTTTGTCTGCAAGAAAATCTTTTAGTTCTTCACGTAACACGGGGTGTTCCTTTAATCTGAATTTAGCTTTTTAGGGGCTGTCGACCCTAGAATATACCACGCTTTTATGCGTGAAATGGTATTGAAGCTGAAGGGATACAAAACTCTACGCTTAACTGATGAATTAGTGGCCAAGGCGACTGCTCATATTGAGTTTTTGTCATCAATTCAGCTTGAGTGAGCAACGCGAACAAAGAGTGTAATTGAGAAATCGAAACTCTTGTTAGCGCGGCGTTATAAAGAGGCTTTTTAGATTGCCAGATACGGTGTTTTTCGAAGACCTGACCAATCGGCATCTGTTTCATTTGTTGCTGCATTTGTAATAGCAGAGCAAGCTCTCGTTGTATGCTACGTAATAAAATGACGGGTTCGACACCTTCAGCTTCTAGCTGACGCAGGATTCGTTGTGCTCGGTTACCTTTGCCTGCCAATAACGCATCACTCCAATGGAATGGAGTAAAATGGTTGTGTCGACTCAGCGATTCTTCTAAGCGTACTAACGTGAGTTTTCCATCTGGGTATTGGAGAGCCAGTTTTTCTAGGCTTTGGGTGAGAGCAAATAGATTACCCTCATGCCATTGCGCCAGCATTTGAATCGCTTCAGGGTCTGGCGTTAAACCGATTTGACGGCAACGCGCTTGGACAAACTGAGGTAACCGACTGACATCTGGCGTTAGGCAACTGACCCAGTGACCCTGATTCGAAAGAGCCTTAAACCACTTAGCGCTTTCTTGAGCTTTGGTGAGCTTAGTGCCCACCAAGATTAACAAGATATCACTGTGGATATGCTCGGAGATTGCGAGTAGCTCTTTCGCTATTGCGGCATTGACGCCTGACTCTGGCAGTTCAAGCTCGATGACCTGACGGCTAGAGAATAGGCTCAGTGCTTGAGTGCAGTCGTAGACTTGATTCCAGTCGAGACTGCTATCAATCGCAAAGCGGTGACGTTCTTCAAAGCCTTGCTGTTTTGCAGCCTTTTGAATCGCTTCTCGGCTCTCTTGCAACAGTAGCGGTTCGTTACCAAAAATTAGGTAAACATTACTCAACTGTTTAATAAGTTGCTCTGATAAGCGGTCAGCAAAAATACGCATCAAATAAACCTATTACTCAGCCGAATCGCTAAGTGTTGGTTGTTCTTCTGAAGCTGGTACGATCTCAACATTCTTGATGTTGTATTGCTTTTCGAGTTCTTTCACTTGAACGTGCTCTAGTGCATCTAGGTCCATGCTATCAGCTGCAATGTTCGCTTTTAGACGAGCCATCTGACGAAGGATTTGGCTTGTTGCCAACTTACGCATCTCATCTTCGATCATGTCTCGTTCAACCGACTTCGCAAGTGCAGTTAGCGGGTTATCTAGGTAACTACGGGTTACGCTGGTTGAGAACGTCTTTGAGCCTAGATCCGGGACAGTTACGCGGTATGAAGCGCGGAATGTCAGTTCTTTCTCTGCTGCACGAGTGTTTTGGTATAGAGACAGAGTTCGCTCACCTACGCTCTCACTAATAATATGCAGGTTAGGTGTATTCTCAGCCGGTAGCACAATTTCTACATCATTCATACGCAGTTGACCTTTCATCATACGTGTAAACGTACTGTATTGGTCGTAACTGGTTACGGAGATCTTGTTGAGTTCTTCTGGTACGGAGTAATCACCACGTAGGTGGAAACCACACGCACTTAATAGGCTGACGGTTAAAACAACAACAGTAACTTTCAATGAAGATAGTGAAATCAGGCGCATTATTTGATGGCTCTCATGAAGGTAGAATACTTATTTAAAGGCTTTAGTTCGTTTGAGTGGTTAGGCTCAAGTCTAAAGCGCTTAAATAAGTAGACAGGGCAATTAGCTACCCTGTCTACAGACTGCTTTTGATGAATTAAGTTCGTTAATTCTTTAGCAATTGCATTGTGCTAACGAAATTAGTTAGCAACGATGTTTAGAAGCTTACCTGGTACGAAGATAACTTTACGGATAGTTAAGCCATCTAGGAACTTCTTAGCGTTCTCATCGTTTAGACCAAGCTCACGAACTTGCTCTTCTGTTGCATCAGCAGCAACGGTTAGTTTCGCACGTAGCTTACCGTTGATCATAACAACGATAGTTTTCTCGTCTTCAACTAGCGCTTTCTCATCGAAAGTTGGCCATGTTGCTGAGTCTACGTTTGATTCACCAAGTGCAATCCACATTTCGTAAGAGATGTGTGGAGTCATTGGGTAAAGCATGCGTACTACCGCTTTTAGCGCTTCGTCAAGGATTGCACGGTCTTGTGCAGATTCTTGAGGTGCTTTCGCCAGCTTGTTCATCAGTTCCATGATTGCAGCGATTGCCGTGTTGAACGTTTGGCGACGGCCAATATCGTCCGTTACTTTCGCGATAGTTTTATGGATATCACGACGAAGTGCTTTTTGGTCGCCAGATAGCGCAGAAGCATCAACAGATTCAGCAGCACCCTTAGAAGAGTGAGCGTGAACCAATTTCCAAACACGTTTAAGGAAGCGGTTAGCCCCTTCAACGCCAGACTCTTGCCACTCAAGCGTCATGTCTGCAGGTGATGCAAACATCATGAATAGACGTACTGTATCAGCGCCGTACTTGTCTACCATCTCTTGTGGGTCGATACCGTTGTTCTTAGACTTAGACATTTTGATCATGCCTGAGTGTTCAACTTCACGACCTTGATCGTCGACTGCTTTTTCGATGCGACCTTTACCGTCACGTTCAACCGTTACGTCAGTCGGTGCAATCCACTCTTTGGTGCCTTTTTCGTTTTCGTGATAGAACGCGTCAGCCAGAACCATGCCTTGACATAGTAGTTGCTTGAACGGTTCATCAGACGTCACGTAGCCAGCATCACGTAGAAGCTTATGGAAGAAACGAGAGTAAAGCAGGTGCATACAAGCGTGCTCGATACCACCAACGTATTGGTCAACTGGTAGCCAGTAGTTTGCTTTCTCTGGATCTAGAATGTCGTCTGCTTGCGGTGAACAGTAACGTGCGTAGTACCAAGAAGACTCCATAAACGTATCGAACGTGTCAGTCTCACGTAGAGCGGGTTCGCCGTTGAATGTTGTTTCAGCCCAAGACTTGTCAGCCTTGATTGGGCTCGTTACGCCATCCATTACTACATCTTCAGGAAGAATGACTGGCAGTTGGTCTGCTGGTACTGGGTGAACTTCACCGTCTTCAGTGGTTACCATTGGGATTGGAGCGCCCCAGTAACGTTGACGAGATACACCCCAGTCACGTAGACGGAAGTTTACTGTCTTCTTACCTTTGCCTTCAGCTTCAAGCTTCGCAGCAATTGCATCGAATGCTTCTTGGAACGCAAGACCATCGAATTCACCAGAATCAAACAGTACACCTTTTTCAGTGTAAGCCGCTTCAGACACGTCTAGTTCAGAACCATCTTCAGGTTTGATTACTGGGATGATATCGATGCCGTACTTAGTTGCGAACTCGTAGTCACGTTGATCGTGAGCAGGAACCGCCATTACCGCACCTGTGCCGTAATCCATAAGTACGAAGTTTGCTACGTATACAGGAACAACACGACCGTTAAGAGGGTGGATAGCCGTTAGGCCAGTATCCATACCTTTCTTTTCCATCGTTGCGAGTTCAGCTTCAGCAACTTTAGTGTTACGACACTCTTCAACGAATGCAGCAAGCTCTGGGTTGTTCTTCGATGCTTTCTCTGCAAGAGGGTGACCTGCAGCGATACCAACGTAAGAAACACCCATTAGTGTATCTGGACGTGTTGTGTACACTTCTAATGGTGCTTCTTCGCCGTTAACAGCGAAAGATAGCTCAACACCTTCAGAGCGGCCGATCCAGTTGCGCTGCATGGTCTTAACCATTTCAGGCCAACCTTCAAGGTTGTCTAGATCGTCTAGTAGCTCTTGAGCGTACTCAGTGATTTTAATAAACCACTGTGGAATTTTCTTTTGCTCTACTGGAGTGTCACAACGCCAGCAACAACCGTCTTCTACTTGCTCATTTGCCAGTACTGTTTGGTCGTTTGGACACCAGTTCACTGAAGATGTCTTCTTGTAAACCAGGCCTTTTTCGTAAAGCTTAGTGAAGAACTCTTGTTCCCAACGGTAGTACTCTGGAGTACACGTTGCGAATTCACGGTTCCAGTCGTAACCAAAGCCTAGAAGCTTAAGCTGGTTCTTCATGTACTCAATGTTTTCGTAAGTCCATGGTGCAGGTGCTGTATTGTTTTTAACAGCGGCGTTTTCTGCAGGTAGGCCGAATGCATCCCAACCAATTGGCTGCATTACGTTTTTGCCTTGTAGACGTTGGAAACGAGATACCACATCACCGATGGTGTAGTTACGCACGTGACCCATGTGCAGTCGGCCACTTGGGTAAGGGAACATAGAAAGACAGTAGAATTTTTCTTTGTTTGGGTCTTCACTTACAACGAAAGTCTCGCTGTTATCCCAGTGTTGTTGAACCTTTTGTTCAATCTCTTGCGGGTTATATTGTTCTTGCATCGATGGTATCCGGTTATCTTGGAATTTGTGAGTTCGGTTAGAACAGAATCTTACAGATCGTCATAGAATACCTAAAGGAGCTGAGTACAACAATAGTTATACCCTTCATACTTGCAGTTGCCGCTTAGTAGATTGTGTAATTTTCACTGAATTTCGCAGGGCAACTATACTTAAGAGTATGAATTGCATTTGTTTGTAAGCGGGAGTGCATTGCAGCGCATCCGTTTGCTCACTAAAAGGTTGGTTATCTTAAGGAGGTTGTTATGCCGAAGAAAAAAGCGCTCTATGAAGAAGTCGTCGAAGAGGTGATTGAAACGCTGAAGCATAGCCCTGAAGAGCTCAACAACAAAATCGAAACGTCGGGCAAGTTTGCGAAAGCAGCTAATGATATGACTAAAGATGAGCTTTCATTGATCTCTGCCTACGTGAAGTCGGACTTAAAAGAGTTTTCCGAAAGCTATGAAGAGAGTAAAAGCGGTCCATTCTATTTGATGATTGCGGACTCTATTTGGCAAGGGCTGTTGGATATTACTGATCGTACTAAGGTGGAATGGGTTGAACTGTTCCAAGACTTAGAACACCAAGGCTTGTATCAAGCGGGTGAAGTCATTGGCTTGGGAACCTTAGTATGTGACGAGTGTGGTCACCAAACCGAATATAACCACCCAACCAATATCATTCCATGCATTAAATGTGGTTCTAAAGGGTTTAGTCGTAAAGCCCTTAAACCGTAAGCTTCTGAACCATAGCGTATCAACGCAAAACCACAGCAATGAAAAAGGGTTGACCCGATCAGTCAACCCTCAAATCACTTTTCGTCGAATCTAGCTTTTTGGCTTTCTAATTACCCAACCAATCACCAAGCTGAGCATCGCCCAGATATACAGTGGCCAAGTACCTACTGTGTGATAAGGCGTTTGACCATCCGTTGAAATGAGTTCAGCTTTTAACACTGCCGTTTCAAACTGAGGCACTTGCTTGATTATATTGCCTTTGTAATCAGTAACTGCCGTCACACCGTTGTTGGTCGAGCGAATAACCGGCTTACCAAGCTCCAGAGCACGCATCTGTGCAATTTCCATATGTTGCAGAGGGCCAATCGAACGACCAAACCACGCATCGTTAGAGAGCGTTAAAATAAAGTCAGTCTCGTCGGTTACGTTCTGTCTAACTTGATCATTAAAGATGATCTCATAACACAGTGCCGGCGCTAAGTGACGACCATTTGCCACTATGTTTGGTTGAACAAAGTCGCCACGGCTAAATGATGACATTGGCAAGTTAAAGAAAGGTGCTAATGGACGCAAGATATCTTCAAACGGCACAAACTCACCAAATGGTAACAGGTGGTGTTTATGGTAGCGTTCGTCTGGATCGTAGCTGTACTCACCGTATGGATTCACACCGAGAGAAAGAACACTGTTGTAGTATTTCTTATCTTCAGACTGATTCAGCACACCGGTAATGATCGAGCTGTTGTTCATCTTCGCTGCGCTATCCAAGTTACGTAGGAAAGATGGGATCTCAACTTCGAATGCTGGAATAGCCGCTTCAGGCCAGATGATGATATCCGCTCCCCAGTTTTCTCTGCTTAGGTCGGTGTACTTCATCATGGTTGGCCAGCGATGACTCGGTAGCCATTTACTGTCTTGATCGACGTTGCCTTGTATCAATACGACTGACGTGGTTTTTTCAGGGTTCGGCGTGACCCAATCGATGTTGCGAATACCAAAGCCTGCACTAAATACGACGGCGGGAATGAGAGCGATGCTCCAAGCCCGGTTAACAATCGCATAAGTGAATGCAGAGGCTGAAACAATGATCGCTAAAGTTACTAGCTCTACGCCGCCAATCGGTGCAAATGAACCCAATGGCGAATCGATTTGGCTGTAGCCTAACCAAAGCCAAGGGAAGCCCGTCATTACCCAGCCACGCAGCCAATCACAGACTAGCCAGAATGCAGGAGCTGCAAGGAAAAAGCGGCTTAGGTTATTGGCAGGGAAGAATTTATTCAAACCCCAGGTAAATAGCCCTGAATAAACGGCTAGGTAGCCAACAAGCAATGCCATCAAAAATAGGTTGGCTGCCAGTGGCATGCCGCCAAAACCATCAATGCTGACGTATACCCAGCTGATACCTGTGGTGAATTGACCTAAACCCCATGCGTAGCCAATCCAAAGCGCACTTTTAGGAGAGCGGTTGTGGATCAGTAACAGCAACAAAGCTGGGCTGAGAATAGCAAGAGGCCATATAGAGTATGGAGCGAATGAAAGGGTGGTTATAGCGCCAACAAAAACGGCCGCAAGCGGCCGTAATAGGCGATGAATAAAGGTATTAGTCATCTAATTTCTGTCATCTCTTTAGAGAGAAGTTGTTATTCTTCGATAGTCGGAAGAGGCTGTTCGTCAGGAATGGTTACCTGTAGCTGAATCACACGACGGTTATCTGCTGATGTTATTTTGAAATGGTAGTTTTCGATTTCTACAATTTCGCCACGAACCGGCAGGTGGCCGAGTGCTGTCATAACCATGCCGCCTACCGTATCCACTTCGTCGTCACTAAAGGCAGTGTTAAACGTATCGTTGAACTCTTCAATAGTGGTTAAAGCTTTTACAGAGAAGGTATGCTTACTCAGCTTACGAATATCTAGCTCTTCTTCATCGTCGAACTCGTCTTCAATTTCACCAACGATTTCTTCGAGGATATCTTCAATGGTTACCAGGCCAGAAACTCCACCAAACTCATCGACAACGATAGACATGTGGTAACGCTCTTCTTGGAACTCCTTAAGCAGGCGATCAACTCGCTTACTTTCAGGAACAACCACGACAGGGCGAATCACTTGTTCGATATCAAATGGAGCACTTTCTGAACCCAAATACTTAAGTAGGTCCTTCGCTAATAGAATGCCTTCAACATGGTCTTTATCTTCACTGATCACTGGGTAGCGAGAGTGTTGAGCATCAGTAATGAGCGCAATCAATGTATCTAGATCATCTGTGCGTTCAACTGTAACCATTTGAGAGCGAGGCAGCATGATATCGCGTACTCGCATCTCTGAAATTTCCATAACACCCTCGAGCATGTCGCGTGTGTCGTGGTCAATTAGGTCATTAATTTCTGAGTCGCGGATTACATCTACGAGCTCTTGGCGATCTTTTACTTCACCTTGAAATAGTTGGCCTAGGCGTTCAAAGAAGGACTTTCTACTCGGACCTTCAGATTTTTTACTTCCCTCAGAAGTGGGGGGGTTACCTTCGTTCATGATTTCTCAAAAAATAACGCTATCAGAAGTGTGATAGCACACGTTACAACTCAGATTCCTGTGAAAATCACAGGTTCGATGAGTTATTGTTTCTCTGCAACCTACTTTACTAGAATCAATTTACTTTTCTAGAATGTAAGGGTCTTCAAACCCCATAGATTGCATGATTTCTGTCTCGAGTGACTCCATCTCTTCAGCTTCATCATCTTCGATATGATCATAACCTAGCAGATGCAGACTGCCATGTACAACCATATGAGCCCAGTGTGCTAGCAGAGGCTTACTTTGCTCTTCTGCTTCTTTTTCGACAACTTGGCGGCAGATAATGAGGTCGCCCAGTAGATCTAACTCGATCCCTGGAGGAGCCTCGAATGGAAAAGACAACACGTTAGTTGGCTTATCTTTGCCACGATATTCATGATTGAGCTGGTGGCTTTCTTGTGTATCAACGATACGAACCGTCAACTCAGCGTTCTCTTGAAACTGAGGAATTGTCTTGTCCAACCAAAGCTGAATATCTTGCTCAGTTGGAAGACCTTGCTCATTTTCGACCGCTAATTGCAGGTCTAGTTCAATAGACATCTATTTATCACCTTGTTCTGCAATTACAGAGCTATTTTGTGTTGCTAATTGTGTCGTAACTACCTGCTGAGCCTCAAGAAGTTTGGCTTCACGCTCTTCACGTTTACGCTTTTCAAACTCTTTGCGCTCTTTCTGGTCTTTTGCTTCCCACTTCTCGTATGCGTTGACGATACGAGCAACTACAGGGTGACGAACGACGTCTTCAGACATGAAGAAGTTAAAGCTAATGTCGTCGACTTCATTGAGCACTTCAGTCGCATGGCGTAAGCCTGATTTTGCACCACGAGGTAAATCGATTTGCGTAATATCACCTGTGATCACAGCGCGTGAGTTAAAACCGATACGGGTTAAGAACATCTTCATCTGTTCTACCGTGGTGTTTTGGCTCTCATCAAGAATGATAAACGCATCATTCAATGTACGACCACGCATGTAAGCCAGTGGCGCAACTTCAATTACGTTACGTTCAATCAGCTTCTCAACTCGCTCAAAGCCAAGCATCTCAAACAGCGCATCGTAAAGTGGACGTAAATATGGGTCTACTTTTTGGCTTAAATCACCCGGTAGGAAACCAAGCTTCTCACCGGCTTCAACAGCAGGACGAGTCAGTAGGATTCGGCGAACCTCTTGGCGTTCAAGTGCATCAACTGCTGCAGCAACGGCTAAGTAGGTTTTACCTGTACCTGCTGGCCCAATACCAAAGGTGATGTCATGAGTCACCATGTTCATTAGGTACTGTGCTTGGTTTGGCGTTCGAGGTTTGATGACGCCTTTTTTAGTCTTAATGGTCACTTCTTTGCCGTAGTCAATTTCAGACTCGACGTGTTGCTCCAAAATGCCTGACTCGGTGATCGCCAGATGTATTTGCTCTGGTTCGATATCGATTATGTTGCCTTTAACTGGAGCCGTTTCAACATAGAGGTGTTTGATGATGTCTAAAGCTGCGGCTGTAGTGTGAGGCTTACCAACAATGGTGAAAAAGTTGCTACGGTAATTAATCTCAACGCCCAGACGACGCTCAAGATGCTTGATGTTGTCGTCAAATGGTCCGCATAAACTTGCCAAGCGCTTGTTGTCTGCTGGTTCTAGATTTATCTCTAAGGTAACGATTTTATTGCTCAAATTAGCCTCTCATTTTGTGCCACTCACTCTTAAATAAAACAAAGAGCAAAAAGCCCGATTTAGACCGGGCTTCTGATGGTGATATCCCTATTTCTAAGATGGTCACTTAGTTAGGTAATTTCAAGCTTTGTGTTTGCGCTTTGTGCTCAAACAGTTGTATTGCCTATGGCGTAAATGTCGCTACACCTAGCTCGTCTTCGCGTTTTGTGTTCGCCATCATTTGAGTCGGCGAGATCACGCTGCGAAGATCCATGTCTTTCTCAGTACGTACTATTTCACCACGGAGTGAGTTAGCAAATACTTCTGTGATTTTCACGTCTACGAACTGGCCGATAAGGTCAGCAGAACCTTCGAAGTTCACTACGCGGCTGTTTTCAGTACGGCCGCGAAGTTCCATTAGGTTCTTTCTTGATGGGCCTTCAACAAGGATACGTTGCTCTGTGCCTAACATTAGACGAGAGAAACGCATAGCTTGTGTGTTTACCGTTTGCTGCAGTTCGTACAGACGATCTTTCTTCTCTTGTGCTGGTACATCACATGGGTAATCTGCCGCTGGCGTACCTGGACGTGGAGAGAAAACAAAGCTGAAGCTCATATCGAAATCAACGTCTTTAATTAGCTTCATTGTATCTTGGAAGTCTTGCTTAGACTCACCAGGGAAACCAACAATAAAGTCAGAGCTGATTTGAATGTCAGGGCGAGCTTTACGCAGTTTACGGATAATAGATTTGTACTCGATAGCCGTATGTGGGCGCTTCATCATCGTAAGAATACGGTCACTACCACTTTGTACTGGTAGGTGAAGGAAGCTCACTAGCTCTGGTGTGTCTTTGTAAACTTCAATGATGTCGTCACCAAACTCAAGCGGGTGGCTTGTTGTGAAACGAATACGGTCGATACCGTCGATAGAAGCAACAAGACGAAGCAGTTCTGCGAATGAACAGATATCGCCTTCGTGTGTTGGACCGCGGTATGCGTTTACGTTTTGACCTAGCAGGTTAACTTCACGTACGCCTTGCTCTGCAAGTTGAGCAACTTCGAAAAGTACATCATCCATTGGACGGCTAACTTCTTCGCCACGTGTGTATGGTACAACGCAGTAAGTACAGTATTTAGAACAACCTTCCATGATAGAAACGAACGCCGTCGCGCCTTCAGCTTTTGGCTCTGGCAGGTTATCGAACTTTTCGATCTCTGGGAAAGAGATATCCATTACTGGCTTTTCGTTAGACAGTGATGATTTAATCATCTCTGGCAAACGGTGTAATGTTTGTGGGCCAAAGATAACGTCTACGTAAGGTGCACGTTGACGAATGTGATCACCTTCTTGAGTCGCTACACAGCCACCCACACCGATCACCACACCTTCTTTTTTATCTTTAAGCGTTTTCCAACGACCAAGCTGGTGGAATACTTTTTCTTGCGCTTTTTCGCGGATAGAACAAGTATTCAATAGTAGTACGTCTGCTTCCTCAGGTACTTCAGTTAGCTCATAGCCATTTGCAGCGTTAAGCAGGTCGGCCATTTTTGATGAATCATATTCATTCATCTGACAGCCCCAAGTTTTAATTAGCAGTTTCTTACTCATTATATGTTCGCTCGATCGTTAGTTTAATTTAAGGGAGCAAATCGCCCATTATTCATCCGCTAGCCCCGTTTGTCATAATTCGGTATTCAATTTTATGACAGGCTCTAGCGGCAAGCGGCGTATTGTACTGGTTTCAAAACCGACTGACTAGTAGTCTGAACAAATCTCTTATGTAGTGGTTTTTATTATCGTTAACGCCATATGCCATAAGGGATAACCCTTTTTTCGAATAAGGTTTTTGGTTACAAGTTAGTTATGAAAAAGTACAATCAAAAACAGTCAAAGAATCAAACTGATAAGTACGAAATATGAACAGTTACGATATTGTAGTAGTCGGTGGCGGCATGGTTGGCGCAGCAACAGCAATCGGTTTTGCAAAGCAAGGTCTGAGTGTTGCGGTGATCGAAGGTTTTGCCCCACAAGCATTTGATGAGTCGCAAGCGATGGATATTCGAGTGTCAGCGATTTCTCAGGCGTCAGTCGATTTACTTGACGATCTTGGTGCATGGCAGAACATAGCAGCAATGCGAGTTTGCTCTTACAAGCGCTTAGAGACTTGGGAACACCCAGAATGTCGTACTCGATTTGATGCTGCCTCACTAGACCTTCCTCGTTTGGGCTATATCGTTGAGAACAGACTCATTCAATTAGGTTTATGGTCTCAATTTGATGCCTACGACAATCTCGAACTGTTATGCCCAGAAAAGCTCGATGTGATTGAGTTTGGTGAAATCAATATCGTAAAGCTTCAATCAGGGGCTGAGTTGTCTGCGAAGTGGGTGGTTGGTGCTGATGGTGCGAATTCAGCCGTTCGCCAACAAGCTGGAATTGGCATCACGGCTTGGGATTATCGACAACACTGTATGCTTATCAATGTAGAAACAGAACAACCTCAGCAAGATATTACTTGGCAGCAATTTCTACCAAGTGGCCCTCGTTCATTTTTGCCTTTGTGTTCTCTAACCTCTGACGGTCAAGAAGTCGGGCTGGGCTCGTTAGTTTGGTATGATTCTCCACTGCGTATTAAGCAACTGTCAGCAATGGCCCCTGAAAAACTACGTAACGAAGTACTTACTCACTTTCCTAAAGAGTTAGGTGATATCAAAGTCTTGAATTCGGGTTCTTTTCCTCTGACACGACGTCATGCTCAATCATACTCGAAGAATAACTGTATTTTGGTCGGAGACTCTGCGCATACCATCAACCCTTTGGCTGGGCAGGGTGTTAACTTAGGCTTCAAAGATGTATCAGTACTGCTGGATGTCACCAAAGAAAAGGGTGAATTGAACCAGTCTGTAGCAAGACGCTACGAGGTGATGAGAAGAGGTGACAACCTAGTGATGCAAAGCGGTATGGATTTCTTCTATAAGACATTCAGCAACGACATTGGTCCACTTAAGTTTGTGCGTAATGCTGCACTCAAGCTAGCAGAGAACTCAGGGCCGATTAAAGCTCAAGTGTTGAAGTATGCCCTGGGCCTTTAATTGAGTATTACAGACACTTTATAAAGAGAAGGAGAGCGAATGCTCTCCTTTTTTGTATCAGATGACTACTATCGCTGTTGCGTCACACAAACCGGTGCGTCGATCTCTAAAGAGTATCCTGTATAAACCAAAGACCCATCCTCACTATTTCGTTTGAATGAGGTGATGCTATTGGAGTGTTGGTTTGCTGCGATAAGCCATCGTCCGCAGTCAGTAATATGAAAATCGCGAGGGAAGTTGCCTTCAGTATTATAGCTATCAATAAAAATAGGCATTTTCGTTGTAGGCTCGATTCTGAAGCAACTGATCCTTGATTGGTGTCGACATGACACATAAAGGAATTGCTCATCAGGCGATAGCTTAATCGCAGCTGCGGCTTCTCCCTTCTCCATATTAGGCAATGCATCAATCTCTTCCACTACATTCCAAATGCCTAAAACCTTTTCCAAAGTCAGCAACGTTTCAGAGAGTTCACAGACCACATAGGCTCTGTCTTCAGCTTTGTTAAAGATTAAATGGCGAGGTCCATTGCCGGCGGGCACCTTAATAGACTGCATTGGCTCATCAAGGAACTCTTCTTGCTCTTCATCAAAGCAATAGAAGTTGATGCGATCGGTGCCGAGATCGACAGTCACAAACTGTGGTGAGTTTTGTAAGAACAGGCATTGATGGGCGTGTGGGCTAGTTTGTCTCTCTTTGTTTGGCCCGGAACCAACCATCTGGATTGTTTTGAGTCGTTTATCGATGCTGCCGTTGATACTTAAGCTAAAAATATCGAATGTGCCTGATGAGTATTGCGACGTGATAGCAAACTTATTGTGTGGATCTATCGCGACGTGACAAGGGTGATCTCCCGAGATGAGGCTTGTATTGTGTGTTAGCTGTGAATCAACATTAGGTATATGAATGAGCTGGGGCTGTTTTTGCTGGTCCACTTCCGATGCAGTATAGATCCCAGTCTTTGTTACAGTAATAAAAGAGGGGTTAGTACATTTGATGATCAGCTCTAGAGGTAATAGTTTTCCTGTTTCTAGATCTAACTGAGTTTGATAAACACCTTGGCTTTTACTTGGTGTATCTGTGTAGCAACCGATCGTTAAGGGGAGGGGTTTCATAGGCTAGTCATACTCAATTAGAAAATGGAGCTGACATTGTCTTATAAAATCGTATTAAAAGTGAGGTTATAGAAGAGAATACTTGGTGACTTGGCTAGCAGATTTGCATATTCCAGATAAAACAAAACCCAGCTAAAAAGCTGGGTTCTATTTAATGATGGTGCGGTCGGAGAGACTTGAACTCTCACACCTCTCGGCGCCAGAACCTAAATCTGGTGCGTCTACCAATTCCGCCACGACCGCAGCAAATCTTTATAGTCATATCGAATATTGGTGCTTCAATAAGACGTTGTATAAGTGGTGGCTACTGCGGGATTTGAACCTGCGACCCCATCATTATGAGTGATGTGCTC